>JAMOPB010000140.1 GCA_027064945.1 Candidatus Cloacimonadota bacterium | reverse complement strand
AAGTGGCAGAAAGTCCGTTTTCTAAAGCAATTTGACGAATAATATCTTTCATCCAAAAAACATCTGAAGCTATTTTTGGGAAAGGTGAAGGCTCAGTTTCTATCTCTTGCTGAGCAGATAATCCTACTTCATGGTGATGATAACGAATAGTCATTCCCATATCTTCCATCAAATTTACCATTTCTTGGCGTACATCGGAAAATTGATCAAATGGAACATCCATATGATATCCTTTACGGAAATCTTGAGCTACAGCATCTAAACCATCATCATCATCAGGAAGATTTTTCCTGCTCTCACTTGAAGTAAAATCAAAACCGGCACTGAAATCTCCATTATAAATTTCTGCAGTATCAAATAAATGGAATTCTAGTTCAGGAATCCATAAAGCTGTATCTGCAATACCTGTTTCTTTCAAATACTCATAAGCTCTATCTGCCACACTTTTTGGATCTTTACTTACACCTTCTCTGGTATCTGCTTCGCAAATATTACAGATTATTCTAAGTGTTTTATGTGCAGAAAAAGGATCAATATTGGCAGTTGAAAGATCCGGAATAATTACCATATCTCCGGATTCTACAGATTTCATTCCAGGAATAGAAGAACCATCAAAACTGATTCCGTGCTCCATCACATACTCAAGTCTTCTTGCAGGAAAAGCAATATGATACCATCTGCCTGCTAAATCACAATATTTCAAATCAATTGTTCTGATTTCATTTTCAGAAATAATTTGTTGTACTTGTTCTAAAGTCATGTTCTAACCTCTTTTATTTATTTTTTATTTTTTATAAACTTTGTCCTATCAATAAATTTAATAGGAAATTTAAAGGTGGCATAATGATTGAGCCGATTAAATTTAAATTTAACAGATAAGATGCAGCAAATATAATCATAAGCAATTGCGCACCACGTTGCTCTTGTGCCGTGTATTTATAATATGCTTCGTCAGATAAAAAACCACCTAAAATCTTAGATCCGTCCATAGGAGGAATTGGAATAAGATTAAAAATACCTAACGCTAAATTAATTAAAATAGCATAATACAACATAGATATTCCCATTGTAGAAAGTAAGCTTTGAGAGTGCATCATAGTTGGATTAAATTTCATGATCAGATTAAAAAATACAGAAAGTAAAATTGCAATTAGAAAATTGGAAGCTGGTCCTGCTGCAGCAGTTATTGCTGTATCCCTTTTAAAATTTTTAAAATTATAAGGATTAATAGGAACCGGTTTTGCCCATCCTATATGAACGATAAAAAGCATAATTAATCCGAAAGGATCTATATGTGAGATAGGATTTAAAGTTAATCTACCAGCTCTTTTTGCTGTATCATCACCCAATAAGTATGCAGCATATCCATGTGAAAACTCATGAATTGTCAGAGTCATTAATAATATTGGGATTTGAATAACCAACCGTAATATAAAAGTCATTTTTCCTACCTATAAATTATTTTACAATCTTCAAGAATCTACGTTTTCCTACTTTGATAATAGCTTCTTCATCCACCAACATGAAAATATCTTTAACTTTCTCATTATTTATACTAACAGCATTTTGTTTTACCATTCGACGAGCTTCACCACCTGTTTTGCACAAGTTACCAGTAGTAAGAATATCTATAATTTTCATTGGTTCTGTAAGCTTAAACTCAGGAATATCCTCAGGAATGTCTTTTTTCTTGAAAATCAAGTTAAACTCTTCTTCCGCCTTTAAAGCTGCTTCCTCACCATGATACATTTTTACAATTTCACGTGCTAAACGCTGTTTAATATATTTCGGATTTACTTTATCCTCTTTTAATTGTTTTTCGATCTCTTCAATCTCATCCGGGCTTACTTTTGTAGCATAATTAAAATAATTTACAATCAGCTCATCAGGAATTGACATTGTTTTTCCGTATTTATCTTTAGGAGTATCAAATACGGCAATGTAATTATTTAAAGATTTTCCCATTTTAGCTTTGCCATCTATTCCCATCAAAATTGGTGAGAGTATAGCAACTTGCTGCGGTTGACCATAATATTTTTGCATATCACGCCCAGCCAAGATATTAAACTTTTGTTCTGTCGCACCAAGCTCAACATCAGCTTCAACCGCTACGGAATCATAACCTTGTAAAATAGGATACATAATCTCATGCATTCCCAAAGGAAGACCGTTTTCATAACGTTTACGGAAAGTGTCATGAGCCATAAATTGCGCTAATGTAAATTTTCCCATCAACTTTAATACATCTTCCATTTTCATATTACCAAACCATTCTGTTTGATAACGTATTTCTGTTTTTTCTCTATCTAAAACAGTGAAAAGTTGTTCCATATATTTTTCAGCATTAGCTTTCACTTGCTCTTTTGTAAGCGGTGGACGTGTAGAATCTTTACCGGTTGGATCTCCTATCTGAGCAGTAAAATCTCCAATAATAATTACACCGGTATGACCTAAATCTTGAAATTCACGCATTTTCCTTATAGGAACCAAATGCCCAATATGCACATCATAACCGGTAGGATCAATTCCGTACTTTATACGTAAAGGTTTTCCTGTTTTAGCACTTTTTTCCAATTTCTCAATCAGTGCTTTCTCATTTATAATTTCTTCAACACCTTTTTTAATCAACTTCATCTCTTTTTCAAATTTCATTATTACCTCTTCTATCCGGAATGTTTAATACGTTAAAACATCCAAAGTTTATACATTACAAATTTATGCAAGTGTTCCAATAGCCAAAAGCTGAGTTAGGTTGTCAAATTCTTATTTTTGCTTTAACCAAATAATTAAAAATATAACAACACCAAGTGGTGGAAATGATAATAAAACTAATTGTAGCAGATTAGGAAATGTTATAATGTTTTCATCCTTTTGTTTTATCGTATTTACAAATAATGCTGATGATACCACAGTATG
>JAMOPB010000139.1 GCA_027064945.1 Candidatus Cloacimonadota bacterium | reverse complement strand
AATTGACACAGTAAACAGATGCAAAGTCGGTGCATTCTGGTTAATGAAAAGAACTCTTGGTTATCAAACTGATGCAGCTATGCTTACAGGTCATGTAACTGATTCTGCAACGGGACAACCAATAACAGCAGAGATTATTATCGAAGAGAATAAAGCATCATTTTTCTTACCTCGCCTTACAGATGGAATTTATGGACGCTATTGGAGACAATTAAATCCGGGTTCTTATACATTAAGAGTAAGAAAAGAGGGTTATGAAGATCATGTAGAAAATGTAATTGTAAATAATTCGGCATGGACAATTAGAGATGTAGCTCTTCAGCCAATAGACCCGATAACAATAAACGGCGTGATTTCAGATGGGACAAATAATCTTTCCGGAGAAATTGAGATTTTTGGTGAATATCCAAAAGTAATTCCATTTGTTGATGGGAATTATCAAATAGACACTTTTGTTGGAACTAAAGAATTTATTATAAAAGCAGAAGGTTTTGTTCCAAAGCAGATCAATCAAGAATTTACCGAAGATACAGTTTTGAATTTTACTCTTGATCCTGAAATCATTTTGATGAGTGAAGATTTTGATTCAGGTTTATCAGATTGGACGGCTGAAGGATCTTGGGCTACAGAAACTGATCCTGTAAATGGAACTTATAATGCCGTAGTTCAACAACATTTTTTTGAAAATTATGCAAACTTCTATGCTAATAATTCCAATATGAGCTTAACATATAATAATAGCATCAGTTTGCACGGTGTGGCAGATGATGTATGCTTATCTTTCGACCATAAATATTATGTGGAGCATGAAACGGATTTTTGTCGTGTGGAAATTAGAAATGGACAAGACGATTGGGTAACAATTGCAGAATTTGAAGGAATTAACAAAGCTTGGAGCGATGTAAAAAATCCTCAAAATGAAAATGTAACTATTCCATTAAACGATTTTATAGGTTCTTATATTAATTTACGCTTTAGATTTACCAGTGATGAAACTCAAACGGATCCCGGCTGGTGGATTGATAACGTGAAAATTATATCTTCGGTTGGTGCTGAAGCACCGGAAGATGAAGTTCCTGAAATGGAAACCAGACTTTTGGGAAATTATCCAAACCCGTTTAATCCGGAAACTACAATTAGATTTAATTTATCAAATAGTGATTATAATGATGTAGATTTGGCTATTTATAATGTAAAAGGTCAAAAAGTTAAAACCTTTAATTTAGACAAAGATCAACTTGCTGCTTCAAATAGTGTTATTTGGAATGGAAAAGATGATAATAATCGATCAGTTGCCAGTGGTGTATATTTTTATAAACTAACAACCGGTGAGTTTTCCGATTCACATAGAATGATTTTATTAAAATAAGGAGAATTTATGAAAAAAATAATTGGGCTAATATTATTTGCTGTTTTAAGTATGAATTTAATTGCCTCATTTGAATATCAAAATGAACGAGGAAGTTTGCTTGTAAATTACAGCAATGATAATAATGACTTGCAGCAAAGCGTTGGTTCTGTTGTAGCATTACCGGCTCTTTCAGCAGAAATAGAAGTTATTGATTGTGAATATGAGATTTATGATAAGGAAAATAATCTTATCAGAACAGAAAAAACAAGAAATACAGATGCTGTGAGAATTTCCGATAGTTTTGTTATGCGTGAACTATATGGTCATAGAATAGAAATTTCAAACATCGAAAACCAAGAAGATGGCAAAGCAGTAATCAAGAATATACAATTCCGCGTGAACCCTGTTAATCAGGTGGAAATTCCAAATAAAATTTCTTCTGCTTTTGCTCCGGTTTATCGTTCAATTACAGGAAATTATGCTGAATCTTATCTTTATTTAGCTGAAATTGCTCCTACAAAGATGTTGATTATTGCTAAAGAAAATTTAAGTGAAACATTACAAATTTTTATGGATTGGAAAAATGCTTGTGGAATAGAAACAGATCTTTTTTCTATAACTGAAGCAGGCGGAACTAGTAATAATATCAAATCTTTTATTGCTGATCGTTATAACAATGAAGAAACCAGACCGGATTACTTGCTTTTGGTTGGTGATGTAGATGATTCTTTTGAGTTACCTGCCTTTTATATCGAAAACCCAAATAATGGAACTTTGGATGTTACAGATATGCCTTATACTTTTGTGGAAGGCGATGATTATTTTCCTGAAATTATCTCAGGAAGATTTTCTATTGATTCTGAAATGGAATTAATGACCATTATCAATAAAATAATTTTCTATGAAAAAACTCCTTATATGGAAGATCCAAGTTGGCTTGAATCAGCTACTCTTGTTGCAGGTAATTATTCAAGCGAACCACCAACTCCAACTACTCCGGTTCATACTAGTGAATGGCTAGCGGAAAAATTAAATCAATACGGCTATGCAAATGTTGATGAATTCTATTATCCAGGTATTTATCCCGGAACTCAAGAAATTATCAATAGCATTAATAGTGGTGTGAATCTTATTACTTATCGCGGTTGGGGAAATGCGAACGGTTGGCATTTTCCTGAATTCAAAAGTAGCCATATTGACCAACTTAATAATGGCGTAATGTTACCTGTTGTAACATCTTTTGTTTGTAATACCGGAGATTACGCAAACATAGATGTTGACCCTTGCTTTGGCGAAAAATTTGTGAGAGCAGGAACTCCATCATCACCAAAAGGTGCTGTGATTTTTGTGGGACCATCAGATTTGCATACTTCAACAAAATATAATAACTCTATGTTTTCCGGATTTTACCATGGATTATTGAATGAAGATAATTATACATTTGGAACTGCTTTGTTGCGTAGTAAATACGAACTTTATGATAACTTCCCAAACCAACGCGAAATCGGACAAGATGCTGAATTTTATTTTAATGTATATAATATTTTAGGAGATCCGTCATTAGTGATG
>JAMOPB010000138.1 GCA_027064945.1 Candidatus Cloacimonadota bacterium | reverse complement strand
TGCTTTTTCAAGATTGGGAAATTTTTTCGCAATTCCCAAAGCTATGCCGGCTACAATCTTATAATCTTTTTCAAGTCCAAGTTCCTTATACAAAAAATATGATAAACTTTGCGGATTAGATGAATGTATTCCCAATTTTTTCTTCAGTTCTTTCGATATTTTTTCCCAAAATGTTAAATTCTTTTCTTTGCGATAATGCATTTCGGTTAAATTTACAATGCAACTATCAATGCCTAATTCTTTAGCCTGTAAAACCATATTTTGAATTGCCAAACCGGAATCTATTACTGCTAATCTTTCAGAAGAAGTTCCTTTTTTATATAATTGTTTACTCATCTTAGAATTCATATCGTAGAAAACCAAAACAAAATGAGACACTCCCCGAAAGAAAGGTTTGAATCTAAGAACATTGCTCAGTTCCGGTTCTTTTCCAATTACCAAAAATTTTATCTCTTGATTATTACATCCGGTAGGTGCCCAAATTCCCGCTTCTATAATTTTCTCTATTTTGCTATAAGCTATTTTTTCACCAGTAAAAATCCTTATGCTTCTACGTGATTTAATCAAATCTTCAATCATATTTTCCTCTTCAATTCATCAAAATGATTCCAAATCATTTCTGTACTTTCCATAATTTTCTTTGAAATAATTTTTTGATTTTTCCGCATCAAATCGGGCTTAAACCAATTCCGGTTTTGATGATATTCCATTATTTTTTGATATGCCGTATCTACATTAGTTTTTCGACTATTAACAACTAAAAAATCATCCAAGTAGGAATTCATCAAATCTTCATACTTTTGGTGCCAACTAAGCGATACAACGGGAATTTTCATATTCAACGCCGATGCTAAAGCGTGATAACGAGATGTTATATAAAAATCTAATTTCCCAATAACTGCTCTAACTTGCTGATATGTTAAATTCTCATCTTCAACCATTTTCACATTTTTATTATTAAGAAATTTTTTATAAATTTGCTTGGAAAGTGCCAAATCGCACGTTTTTAGATTTTCTCCATCTCCTACAGAATGCGGTAAAATTAGAATTTTATTATCTTTGGAAAAATTATTAATCAATTTCTCTACTAGAAACAAATGGTTATTTCCACAACAATTATTATCTACTTCGCTAATGTTATTTATCACAACACTGGGAGAAATGCCGATTATTCTGCCTTCCTCAGAAAAATATTTAGCAAGATAACTCTCTGCCCATTTTTCTGAAGCAGGTTCTAAAACTAAAGAGATATCAGGAAAACTAAAGAGATTTACTTTCAATTTTAAATTTTCTATCGCAACTAAATTTTTACCGGTTCTAACTTGAACAAATGGTAACAAATTCAAATATTTCTGAGAAATTTTTCTATAGAAAATGCCTTCAAAAGGTCCATAAGATTTTGTAAATTTATAGTAAGGTATTTTATTCTTTATTGCTAATTTTTGAGCTAATAGACTGTTTTGCAGATCCTTCCATTTCATAAGAAAGGGTAAATCACCAATAAATTCAATTCCCGAAATATCTATTACAAGATCATATTCTTTGAATTTTTCTTGGAAATTTTTATGCTCTCTTTTTTTTTCCGAATTAAAATACTTAGAAAAATTCCAGCGTGGCTTGTATAATAGCTCAAAATCTTTTTCTCGGGCAAATTTAATATCTTCTTTCCAAAATTTCTTATCGGAAATCGAAACAGTGATTTTTGCAAAATACTTTTTACGGAGCGCATCAACAAACGGGATCAAGATTCCCTGAGCTCCATAATTATGATGCAAATAAGCAAGATCAGTTAATAAAACTTTCATTCTCATCTCTTAATAAATTCTTATACATTTGGATTAATTCAAGCGAATCAATTTCCCAATTGAATTTGTTTTGAATAGCTTCAAAGCCATTTTTTGCAAGTTGTTGCAACTTCTCTTGATTTTCAGCTAATTCTAAAATTTTCTCAGCAAGATCATTTGGATCATTATGAAAATAAGTTATTCCACAATTCATTTCCGCTAAAATTCTTTTTATCGAAATGCAGTCACTTGCAATTATCGGTATTTGGAAATATGCATATTGATATAATTTATTGGGAGATGAATTGTCTGTTTGCACTGATCTAAGATGCGGAATTAGAGCAACATCGGATTTGATCAAAATATCAACCATTTCATCATATTTTTTCCAACCCCAAAAAACAATATTCTTTGCTAAATTATTTTCTATCACATAATTTTCTAAGATATTCTTATAACTTCCATCACCCACAATATTCAATTTGATATTGGGAATTTTCTCGCTAACAATTTTTATTGCTTTTAAAACTATCTGCAAACCTCGATGAATATTTATCCCACCACCATAAAAAAGAGAAAAATCGCTAAATCTTTCACTTGGAATGTAATCTATTTGATCTGTTAAACTAATAGAATTTGGCAAAACAATAATTTTATTCTCATCAACACCTAACTGAATAATTCTTTCCTTCATCTCTTTTACCACAGAAATTATTCTATCAGCTTTCATGCACATTTCCTGTTCATATCTATGCCATTGAGCCGGTGATGATAAAATTTTCCCTAAGAAAGTATTTGTATGAGTAGCTATTCCCATGTAATCAGCCCAATTCTCGTGCAAATCCAAAACAAAAGGAATGTTATAAATTTTTGAGAATTTGGCAGCAATTTTTGCCAGCGGTAAATCGTGTAGATGAATTGCAGAAAATTGTTCATTCTTCATCGTTTGGGAAATCAATTTATGCCAATAATTAAAATAGATATTTGATTTTAGAGCTGCAACTGAGCTTTTATAGATAAGTCTTGGCATTTTATGTTTTATGATCTTAGCTTTATTCCAATAAAAAATCGAATTTTCAGCATTTGGAGAAGCTGATAATAAAGTGATTTCATAACCTGCATTAATAAGCGTGTTTATCTCTT
>JAMOPB010000137.1 GCA_027064945.1 Candidatus Cloacimonadota bacterium | reverse complement strand
ACCTTATTCTGTAATGATGGCGAAAGAAACTGTTACAGTAGTGCATGAATATTTACCTAAAGCAATGGTTTAAATATGTGTTTAATAAATAATGAATGTTAACGGAAAAATAGTTTGGTACTGGAATACAAGTTCCCGTGCCAATTTTTAAAACAAGATAGTGAGGCAATTATGAATTCGGTTCAGGTTTCCGATATTGTGTTAAGAAGATTACCAAAATATATCCATTTTCTTCGAAATTTAAAGAAAAATGGTGAAGTTTACACCTCAGCAACTCAAATAGCAAATGCCCTTTCTATTCATCATACACAGGTACGTAAAGATATTTCACTTACCGGTTTACGCGGAACTCCAAAAGTAGGACATAATGTTAATGATTTGCTGATAGCATTAATTAATTTTTTGAATTGGGATAATATAACTGATGCCTTTCTAGTTGGAACTGGAAATATGGGAAAAGCTTTACTAAACTATCACGGTTTTAAAAAAGCAGGAATCAAAATAGTAGCAGCCTTTGATGTAAATTCCAATCTTATTGGAAGTGAGATAAACGGGATTAAGGTATTTTCTATAAATAAACTACCTAATTTGGCTTCCAGACTTCATGTACATATTGGCATTTTATGTATTCCGTCTGCACAGGCACAACAAACAGCCGAAATGATGTGCGAGAATGGTATTATTGGGATTTGGAATTTCACTCCGGTTACCCTCAAATTACCCAAAAATGTGGTTGTGGAAAATGTAGATTTATATCCAAGCTTAGCAGTTCTTTCCCACAAAGTTGCAGGTATTATTTATGATTCCTTTGATTTATAGCATAACAAATCAATTAAACAGTAACTATTTACAAAAAGTGAGGTAAAAATGTATAATGAAATAACTCGTGCTGAAAAAATTATTGAGCATGATCCCAACGGCTTAGTTGTAGTTGATCGCAATCTAAATATCATTCAATTTAATAAAGCTTTTTTGCATATCTTTGATATTGTAACAAACCACAAAATTGTGGGGGAGAATGTGAATAACGTTTTGGAACAAGTATTTTTCCCGTCAGCAGATATAATAAGTGAACATTCAATGATAAAACAACATAAAAGAACTGGTAAAATTGTACAACTCATTACATTCCAACTCAATGATGAAGATAATCTTTCTGCTTGTTTCTTTGTCGATACGACTTCCCATTTTCATAATAAACAAAAGTTAATGGAATTAAAAAAAGAAACACTCGAAAAAGCCCATGAAATAATCAACCGACAGATGAGGGTTGCACAGGAAATTGCCGGTCTATTGGGAGAAACTACAGCTGAGTCTAAAACAACGTTATTACGACTGCTTGATGTTTTGAAAAAAGAAGATGATATCCATGATTAGCTGGAGGAAATAGTATGAAATCAACCCCAAACAAAGTTGGACAACTTTTTTTTGAAATAGGTTTTTCTCAATTAAATAAATTTGGTGAAGAACTCTGTGGAGATTCAATAATTATAAACAAGTCTAATAACTCCAGCACTGTTATATTATCAGATGGTTTAGGCAGTGGAGTTAAAGCCAATATTCTTTCGACTCTTACATCCAAAATTATTTCTGTTATGATGCAAAATAATTGTGCCATTGATGATGTTGTGGACACACTTATAGAAACACTACCTACCTGCCAGAAATGTCAGTTGGCTTATAGCACTTTCTCTCTGATGAAACTCAAAACTTCTGGTTCTGCTCAACTTATAGAATATGATAATCCTTACACCATTTTTCTGAGGGATAATAATATTCTAAAAATTGATTACATTATACGCAAAATTAAAAATAAGAAAATAAAAGAAGCTGAATTTGAAGTCAAAGATGGAGATATTCTGGTTTTCATAAGTGATGGAGAAGTACATCCAGGAATTGACGGAAGATGCAATCTTAAGTGGAGTTGGGAAAAAATAGCTGACTTTGTTAAACGCCTATCCCATAAATCGGTGAGTGCATCTGAAATTGCTTTTGAACTTACAAATGTTGCAAATCAATTTTATGGTCAAAAACCAGGAGATGACACTTCCGCTGTTGTTATTCGTGTTCGTTATCAGCATTCTGCTCATGTTATGATTGGTGCACCTATTGACATAACTCATGATCAAATTATGGTCCATGATTTCATGCAATCTTCTGCTCGTAAGATAGTTTGTGGAGGTACTACAGGAAATATTGTAAGTCGTGAATTGAAAAAACCAATTACGGTAGATTATTCAACCAACCAAAATAACATTCCACCGATTGGTATTATAGAAGGTATTCATCTTTGCACCGAAGGGATTATTACGCTCAGTAATGCTCTCAAACTTCTGCAGGATAAAGTTTCATATAAAAAACTGGAAATAGAAAATAACGGAGCTAGCCGTTTGGTTCGGGAATTACTACGAGCTGATAATATAGTTTTCTTCGTAGGCTATGCTAAAAATGCTGCTAATCAACCTCAGAATATTCCCCCTAAATTTGATTTAAAAAAACAAATAATAGATAAACTTAGGGAAGAACTCTCAGAATTAGGTAAAAAAACCGAAATTAAAATTTATTGAGCAAATGATATTAACGGCATTATAAAATGACACAAAATAGGCATTATAAAATGACACAAATTTAAACTGTGCTCATAAGCTCTCTAAAAAATAGGAGAGCTTATGACAGAAGTAAACATGTATCATAAAATTAAAGCCGTTAAGTCTAATAATTCTATACGAGAAACAGCTAAAATTATTGGAATAAGTACTGGCACAGTGCACAAGTATTCGAAAATTTCATTAGAAATATCGCGAAAATATTAAAACATAAAAAACGAAGAAGTCAATTTACCGTTACGTTAGAATTTATTAATGAGAAAATCAGTAATTATCCCAAAATCTGGTCTTCATCTTTTTTAGATAAACAATAGTTTGATAGTTCAAAG
>JAMOPB010000136.1 GCA_027064945.1 Candidatus Cloacimonadota bacterium | reverse complement strand
GTTTGGTCTATTTTCAGATAAAATAGCGTTTTTCTTTGGTCAAGAGAATGGCTTGATTGGATTTATCTCAATTTCTTTGTTTGGAAGTATTATTCATATGCCATCGTTATTAGCTTTCCCGTTGGCCGGTTCTTTCCTAAATGAAGGTGCTTCAGTAAGCTCAGTCGCTGCCTTTATCACAACACTCACAATGATAGGAGTGGTAACTTTGCCTTTGGAAATCAAAACAATGGGAAAGAAATTCACAATTTATAGGAATGTAATTAGTTTTATCATTGCCTTAATAATTGCCGGATTGATAGGAGTAATTTTATGAAAAAACAAAAAAATAAAGGATTTCTTTTTCTTGGTTTGATAATTATCGCGTTTATATTAACGTTGATATTTGTTCCGGAAAAATCACCATTGATAATGAAAACATCTTTTGATTATTTCAAACAAATGGTGATGGTTTTCCCGGCAGTTATTATTCTTATGGGATTATTTTCTGTATGGGTTTCCAAAGAATTTGTAATGACACATCTTGGTGGAACTTCAGGACTAAGGGGCATTTTGATCGCTTTTTTCTTGGGTGCAATTCCAACCGGTCCGATATTTGTTGCTTTTCCTATGGCACAAGCTCTTCGTAAGAAGGGAGCTAGCTATACGAATATTGTAATATTCCTCTCTGCCTGGGCTTGTATTAAAATTCCTCAAGAACTTATGGAATTGCAATTCTTGGGAGCAAAATTTATGGTTGCTAGATTGGGATTGACAATGATTTTCATAACTCTGATGGGAATGATTATTAATAAATTAATGAGTACAGAAACGCAGACTAATAACTAACACTTTAACGGAGAATCGTAGATTCTTTCTGATATTAAAAGAGTATTTGCATATTTTTCAAAAGCTTTCTCATAAGCTATGGAAATTGTGTGAATACTCTTTTGCTTTTATATTGTAGTGGTGAAAAGTTTTTTTTATTTGAACAAATCTAATAACATTCCTTTTTAATCTTTATACTGCTTTCTACCAAAATACCCAATATAAGTTTCTACCAAACCTATTACAATTAATACTAATGGTAAAATTTGCTTACTTGGAAATTGAAAGCCTAATTTTGCTTGGAATAATCAGATTATTTCCGGAATAATTATTAATATTCCTTTTAACATCAATATTTCATAGCAAAGTCTCATATAATCTCCATTTATGGAGCTTTTTTACAAAAGTTTGAACGTCAAGTTTTAAACCAAAAATAATGAAGAAGAATGGCTTCTTCGAAAATCACAGGATGATAAGATCAGAATTTTTATGAAATCAATATTTTTGCAATATTATCTTTGATTACTTTTACAGTAAAAAGGGTTGGTGCCTTCACCAATCTTTCTAATGCATTATCCGTGTTAAACAAAAAAGGTTGACCATAACTAATGGAATACATCTATTTGCAAGTATTGAGTTTATAATCTTTTAGCAAATAGGAGGATTTGTGAAAAAATTGATTTTCTTTTTTATCTTTATATCAATACTCTTTCATTTAATGGCAGAAACTAAACACGCATTATTTATTGGGAATAGTATTACCTATATGGGCGACATCCCTCAGAAATTTGAAACAATTGCCGATGCTTTTGGAGATAGTGTGGATGTAAGATTGCACACGCCGGGGGGAACAGGAATTTGTGATCATGTTGTTAGTGAAGCATTGTATGAAACAATTAGAGAAGGAATTTGGGATTATTTTATCATTCAGCCCGGTTCGGGAGAATCTCCGGGAACTTCTACTCCTCCTGAGATAACTTTAGAAAGAATCGAAACAATTTTGGATTCTGTTTACTATTATAATCCTTATGTGCAACCTTTGTTTTATGAGATCTCTTGCAGAACTTGGGGAAATAGCCAGGAAGATTTGGTTACTTATAATGAAACTATGGATGCAATTCTTTCTAATGTGCAATATTGGGCAGATAACACAGAGACATTTTTAGCACCGATAGGCGAAACTTTGCGTAATGCTTGGAATGCCAACCAAGATACTCTTTTTTGGAATGATTATGATGATATTCATTTAAATGAATATGGCTCTTATATTGCCGCTTGTGTTTTTTATGCTTCGATTTTTCAAAAACCAAGCTTTGGCTCGGAATTTTGTGGTGATCTTAATCATGTGGTTGCTGAAGAATATCAGCAGATGGCTGATGATATGACCTTGAACAATTTTCCCGATTGGCGTATTAATACCTATAATTTCTGGATCGATTTTGACATTGAGCAAAACTTGAATGAAATTAGTATAATAAATAATTCCTCAAACTTGGAGAATGTTTCATGGGATTTTGGAGATGGGACAATTTCCGAAGAATTTGCACCTGAGCATGTTTACCAAGAAATTGGATCCTATAATCTCACCTTTAATGCCGGTGTAATTTATAATAGTGGGGCAGAGGCTGTTATTTCCGAAACTTTAGAAGTTAATGTAACAGAATTAAATGTTAGTGCCGAGCAAGATATCACAGCTAATAATAAGATCTCTATCTATCCCAATCCTTTTAGATTATCTAAAAATAATATTTTGAAAATTAGTTTCGATTTACCACAAAATAATCTGATAAATTTGGGAATTTATAATGCAAAAGGGCAAATTGTGAAATCTTTAATAAGCTCTGAACAAGAGAATTTGTTTTGGGATGGAAAAGATCTGAATGGGAAAAATGTTAGTAGCGGCTTATATTTGATAAAAGCTAGTGTAGGAAAAGATAATTATAATGAAAAAATATTAATTTTGAAATAAGAAAAACCGGTGCGTAATGTTTTTTAAATAGAGAAATTACGCACCGGAAATTTTATTCGTTTAGGATTAATTCTTCATAAATCCGCTTCATCTCAGTATCAAAACTAACAAGAAAAATTTCCATATCCGATTGCTGGTTTCGTAGGAATTTTTTTATTTCGG
>JAMOPB010000135.1 GCA_027064945.1 Candidatus Cloacimonadota bacterium | reverse complement strand
CAAACTATCTCAAGATTTTTTTATGAATCTTTATGAAAAAGGATATATCATTTCCAAAACAACAAAACAATGGTATGATGAATCTCAAAAACGTTTTTTAGCTGATCGTTATGTGGAAGGCATTTGCCCTTATTGCGGTGCCGAAGGTGCTCGTGGTGATCAATGTGATGCTTGCGGTAAATTGATCGATGCAGTGGATTTAAAAAATCCCATCAGTAAAATTAGCGGAACAACACCTATTCTAAAAGAAACAAGTCATTGGTATTTGGAATTAAATAAATTTGAAGATGAGTTGAAAGATTGGTTGAAAACAAAATCTTATTGGAAAGAAAATGTGCATAATTTCATCAGCAATTTTTTGGAGAACGGATTAATCGAAAGAGCGATAACACGTGATATCGATTGGGGAGTGCCGGTTCCGCTTGATAATGCTGACGGGAAAGTTCTATATGTATGGTTTGATGCACCAATTGGCTATATCTCGGCAACTAAAGAATGGGCAGAGCAAATCGGCGAACCTGATCGTTGGAAAGATTATTGGCAAGATCAGGATACAAAATTGATCCATTTTATCGGAAAAGATAATATTATTTTCCATACAATATTTTTCCCAAGTTTTCTTATGAAACAGCCGGGTGGATATGTGTTGCCTCATGATGTTCCCGCTAATGAATTTTTGAACTTGGAAGGTCAAAAAATGAGCACTAGCAAAAATTGGACTGTTTGGGTAAACGATTTCCTAGAGCATTTCAATGGCGAATATCTTCGTTATTATTTGGCTGCGAATGCTCCTGAAAATAAAGATGCAGATTTTTATTGGAAAGATTTCCAGCAACAGATTAATAATGATTTGGCAAATGTATTAGGAAATTTGGCAAATCGTGTTTTTGCTTTCACAAAAAAATCATTTGCGGGGAAAATTACCAAGCCTGAAGAATTAAGTGATCTTTCTGCAGAAACTTTGAATAATACAAAAATTTTAGTGGAAGAGATAAAAGAGAATTATCAGCAATATAAAGTTAGAAGAGCTGTGAAAAATTGCATAGAAATAGCAAGAATAGGAAATCGTTATTTTGATGAGACAAAACCTTGGGCAGAAGTGAAAAACAAAAATTTCTCAAAAGCGAATGAAACTTTATACGTTTGCTCAGAAATCTTGCGTTTAGTTTCCATTGTCTTTAGTCCAATTCTTCCGAGTAAAATGATCGAACTTAGAAAAATGATGGGATTAGAAGATAATTTAGTTTGGAATGACGTTGATAATATTATTTCCAATGTGCAAATTGAAGAAATTGCTCCTCTTTTCAAAAAAGTTGAAGATGAAGAAATTCAATTGCAATTAGATAAATTGGAAGCTAGTAAAAAAGCATTGGAAGTAAAAGAATTAGAACACAAAGAAGAGATCGAATTTGATGATTTTATGAAGATAGAATTACGGGTAGGTTTCTTGGAAAAGGTAGAGAAAATTAAAAAAGCTAAAAAATTGTATAGGGTTTTAGCAGATTTTGGTGGAGAAAAAAGAGAACTGGTGGCAGGATTAGCAAAAGCATATAAACCTGAAGATTTACAAGGTAAGAAAGTGGCAATGGTATTAAACCTTAAACCACGCAAAGTTATGGGCGTGTTATCCACTGCTATGATTTTAGCAGCAGCTGACGAAGATGATAATCTTTCGGTTCTTACTTTGGATAAAGATTTACCTGCCGGTAGCGAAATTGGATAAAGGGAAAAGATGAAAGTATTTATAGAAACATACGGATGTCAGATGAATGTGTCTGATAGTGAATTGGTAGAAACTATCTTATCAGGTAGGAATCATACTGTTGTAGAAAATATCGAAGATGCTGATGTGATAATTTTCAATACTTGCTCGGTACGTCAACGTGCGGAAGATCGTGTGTTGGGAAGAATTAGTAATGAGATGGCAAGAAAAAAAGATAATCCCAATCTTAGAATCGGAGTTATCGGTTGTATGGCTCAACGACTGGGAGAAGATCTTAAGAAAAAAAATAAATCCATCGATTTTGTGGTTGGTGTGGATCAATATCAAAAACTTCCTGACATAATTGAAGAATTTAATAGTTCTGATTACACAGACGATTTTAAATCAATTGTTGAAGTGAACAAAAATGAAGTTTATGAAGATTTATATCCTCATCATAAAGGCGAACAAAACGCTTTTGTTACAATTATGCGTGGTTGTGATAATTTCTGCAGTTATTGTATTGTGCCTTATACTCGTGGTCGTGAACGTAGCCGACCAATTGATGATATCCTTAAGGAAATTGAGCAGGTTGGAAAAGAAGGATTTAAAGATGTAACTTTATTAGGTCAGAATGTTAATTCTTATAATTTTGAAGGTATAAATTTTGCTGAATTACTTAGAAGAGCTAATAAAATTGATTCAATAAAACGTTTACGCTTTGTAACATCTCATCCGAAAGATCTTTCCGATGAAGTAATTTCAGTAATGGCTGAATCAGATAAAATTTGTGAACATCTTCATCTTGCCTTGCAGAGTGGAGATAATGACGTTTTAGCCAGAATGAATCGAGGATATACTGCAGAACATTATTTCAATATTGTGCAAAAATTGCGTGCAGCGATGCCGGAGATTTCTATTACTACAGATATTATTGCCGGATTTCCCGGAGAAACTGAAGAGCAATTTCAAAAAACTTATGATTTAATGGAAAAGATCGAATTTGATTATGCGTTTACTTTTAAATATTCACCAAGAGATGGTACAAAAGCTGCTGATTTTACAGATCAAATTCCGGAAAATGTTAGACTTGAACGCTTGCAAAAGCTTATTCATTTGCAGGAAAAGATTACTTTGAAAAAGTACCAAGAACAGATTGGCAAAACAAAAGAGATCTATGTATCTCAGGTAAGTAAGAAAAATAAAAATGAAGTAAGTGGAAAATCACGTGACTTTAAAATAACGGTTTTCCCCGGAAGCGA
>JAMOPB010000134.1 GCA_027064945.1 Candidatus Cloacimonadota bacterium | reverse complement strand
AGAACCTCACAAACTATCTTCTTTTCAAGCCCAGTTATATCCGGCCGTGAAAGTGGAATTTGTTTCATGTCATTGGCTCCTTGGCCTCTTTCATTTCAGGCCCAACGGATACAAATTTCAGTTTAATCAGAAAACTATAGACAAATATAACTCCAGCCAGCCATATTATCAAATACCATGGTGAAGACATAGTGAATGTCACAATGCCAAGCCCAACCCCGAGAGCCGCCATCACATACATCAACAAAACCGTGAGAACATATTTCCCTGTCCTTTTGTAAATTTGATCGTAAATGTGGCTACGATCTCCATGGAAAGGATGACGTCCAAGTCTTATTCTCCTCAACACCGCTATGGTGGAATCCACAATAAAAACCCCTATAACAGACAAGACACTTGCAAACAACTTCCACGAAAAATCGAATTTAAGCAAAGTGATCCCAATATAGGCAAAAGTAAAACCAATGAAATAGCTTCCAGCATCCCCAAGGAATATTTTAGCAGGCCTAAAGTTAAAGGCCAAAAAACCGAGCAGAGCGCTTATAAAAATCAGGCAAAAGTTCGGTATCCATGGATGACCTATTTGTTTGGCAAGGAAATAATATCCCAAACTCACGATAACCGATATTCCTGTCAAAAGGCCATCCATCCCGTCCATCCAGTTAACGGCATTAACTGCACCCACGATAAAAAGGTAAGTAAGAATCACCGAAATAGCGATGTTTATTGGTAGCCTAAGTCCAAACAAAATAAGTATGAAGCTCAAAATAGATTCAATGATGAATCTCGTTCGTGAAGAGACCGATTTTATATCGTCATAGAGACCAAGTATTAAAAAAGGAGAGGAAAAAAGAAAAAGTTGCGACGCGTAAATATGGTTAATCAGTGCACTTAACAAAACGGCAAAGAAAACCGCAACTCCACCAAGATAAGGAACCGGTTTTTTGTGAATTTTGAGATCACCGGGTTGATCGTAGATACGAAAGCGGAGAGCCAAATATATCCCAAATTTCGAAAAGAGTAAAACAAGTACATAAGTACCAATGTATAACATAATCACATTCGTAAATTAAAAAGCATTTTTCTATTGGTATCTTGAAAGTTTGTGTTTTATCATTGATATGATAACGTCTAGTCCCCCAATATTATATCCACCCTCGGGGATTACTATATCCGCAAAAATCTTTGTAGGCTCGACGAATCTTTTATGCATTGGCCTCACGAAATTCAAATATTGGTGAATCACAGAATTTACATCCCTTCCTCTCTCAGCGATATCCCTCAAAAGTCTTCTAATAAATCTAATGTCATCGGGAGTATCGACAAAAATTTTTACATCAAATAAATCTCTAACATTCCTAAAATATAAAGCATAAATACCTTCTACTATTATTAATTCTCTGGGTTTAATATTAATTGTCGTGAGTTCTCTAACATGTTCTTTAAAATTATAAATGGGCTGTTTTATGGATTTGTCCTCTTTTAATAACTTCAAATGGTTATGTAACAACTTTATATCAAATGCTGATGGGTGATCAAAATTTATTTTATCTCTCTTATCCTTTGGCACTTTTGACCAATCTCGATAATACATATCCATTTGGATTATTACAACATTATCATATCCAATTGCTTCTGCTATTTTAACAACTATTGTGGTTTTTCCTGATCCACTTCCTCCTATTCCAATGAATAATAACGATTCATCCTATATAGTATAATCAATGATTAGAATTTTTAGTCAAGTTAGACAATATTTTCTCAAATCTTCTATAAGCTTCCTCCCATGAAAATTTTTTTATAATAAATTTCCTGCCATTACTACCTATCTTCCTCCTTAACTCTACATTTTTATATAGATTCTCTAAATAAACAGAAAATTCATCCCAATTATTGGCTATTAAAATATGCTTGTCATGAATAGCAAAAATCCCTTCATTTCCATAAGGGGTTGTAATTACAGGCAGTCCAACCGCCATTGCTTCTAATATCTTATTTTGGACACCAGCAACAAAAATCATAGGCGCTACCAATACACATGCACTTGAGTATTCCTTAGAAAGATTTTCAACATAACCCTTTACCAGAACTGTCTTATCACTTCCAAATATCTTATTTAAATGAGTTTTATCTTGCTTTCCAACGATAATAAATTTCACGTTGCTAAATTTAATTTTGAATTTACTCCACACACGATGATAAAACACCTTTATGGCTTCTAAACTTTCCTTCCCAATATACCCAACAAACAAAACACGAAATTCAGAGCACCTATAATCATCTTTTTTTTCACGTATAAACTCCTCTCCAATACCGTTAGGAATAACATATTTCTTCAACCTATCATTAGTATACACATTTTCTTTGTCAATAGGAGATACAAACCAATATTCATCAAAATATTTAGACACATTATATTCGTAAAATTTACTCGTTATTATCTCGTATAATAATGGGATTCTTTCATACAGCTCGCTATACTTAAAATACCTTTTCATTATAAGAGGCACAGAATCCGCATAGTCCAGAATTTTGTAAGAATTCTTAAATATCCCCCTACTCAAATATTGTGCCATTCTAAAATGGTAACAATAAATTATATCGTAATCGTTAACCCGGGCAATAAAATTCAATTTTTCCCTAAATTCATCAGAATAGAAACCTGCCAATTGAATAGGCCTTAATTGACCAACATCGAAAAATGCGTTTTTCAGAAAATTCACAATATTCCCTGTTTTATCTATTAGATACAAGTTTCTAAAAAGCCCCCTCACGGTTTTTAAACCTTCATCCTTAATTTCACTACTATTTTCCCAAAATGTTATTATGTCTATATTAGCTATTAATTTGCGCAGTTGTTTTGCAATATAAAAAGGACGAATTTTATCTCCACGGTCTAAAGGGAACAAAAATCTTGGGACTATAAATAAAGCTTTCATACGTTCATTTAGCAATATGTGTCAATACAATA
>JAMOPB010000133.1 GCA_027064945.1 Candidatus Cloacimonadota bacterium | reverse complement strand
CTCTGTTTAAAAGTGCGGGTGATGCAATAATAAGATTTCTACCCGGTAATTGATTTGCCAGTAATGCAGCCATATATGTTTTACCAAGCCCTACAACATCGGCAAGAAATACGCCTCCATATTCTGTAAGAATTTTTTTGGCATTTATTACCGCTTGTTCCTGATATTTTAATTTCATAAAGTTTTCGGGTAGATTTTGATAAAACAAATCAGGGTCTAGGCTTAGATCAACTTTAAAATATTCATATAAAAGTTTTAAATAAATCTGGTAAGGCGTAATTTTTTCATTAAAATGCGTTTTTGTTTTAACTATATCTACATAATAATCTGAAATATCAACTGCTTCATTCCAAAGTTTCTCAAACCGTTCCAAAGCATATTTTACATCGTTGCTGTTTTTTAATTGTACATTAAATTCATAATTTGCAACTAATCCCGATTCCGTAAAATTGCTTGAACCGGTAATTACATTTCCAAAATCTCTATCGCCTTTAAAATATCTACTGATATAAACTTTTGCGTGTAAATTTTGTGTCGGATGAGCTTTTATCTCAATTTTCCCTGATTTAAGCCATTCGATAAATTTTAAGATTCCTTTTTCAACTTCTTGCGTATCTTCGCTTGTTTCAATTTCTTCAATGAGTTTTTTGCCTACTATTTCTTTTGTTCTCGAATGAGTTTCAAAATCTATTTTCCTTTCATCTCGGCTTGTTTCAATAATACTGAATGTTTTTTTATCAATATTTAACCCTACAAGTATTCTAATCTTTTCTATGTCTTCAAATGATTTATATAGTTGGTGAAATCCGCTTATTCTAAAATAGCCAACCAATACATCAAAAAACTCAACGGTTTTTAGAATTGTTTTAAATCTATCCAGCAAAGTATTATTTTCTTCGTTAGTAAAAAATGTTAAATCAGTGTATTTCAAATCAACCTCCATATTTTTATAAAACTTCACTTAAACCCTAAATAAATTGAACTTGTAGAGACACCAATAAAAAGATTTTTTATAATTTTTGGTCTGAGTGTCACCATTGTGCAAATTAGCCCAAGACAAATAGGAATGCTATTTGCGCAATGTGTTTCTATATCTTTCTTTTCTTGAAGTAAATTTTGCCATTGTTTATTTGATTTTGTTAATAGTCTTAACAATCTCTTTTTTGTTCAGAACATTTTTTATCCCACAGTTCTGCTATATTTTTATTTTCCTTAAAAAAGTCCATTAACCCGATAAAATGTTGTAAATTATTACACGAAATAAAATGTTCCATTTTACAAGCTATCATTTCGGAATCTTCTTCACTGATATGCAATACACTTTCACAAAAAAGCTTCAGGGTTTTATGCTTATTCAAAATCTTTTGAGCTAAGATAACTCCGGCAGGTTTTAGAGTAATAAATTTATATGGCTCGTAATTTATCAAATCTTTTGATGCTAACACCTTAAGAGCTTTTGTTGCTGAAGATTTTTTTATATCCAGAAGCGTTGCTATATCAGAAATACGTGCAACTTTGTTTTTTAGTTCCAATATATAAATTGCCTCGAGATAGTCTTCTAAACTCGAACTAATTTTTCCCATTTTCTATTCTCCTTGTAAAAGTTATCTCTGCATTAGAATAAAAATCAAATTTGTATGAGATCGGAAAAAACTACCAATCTCATACTTTTGATAACTTATTTGCAAAAATAACCTTTTCGCTCTGATAAAAAAAACCACATTCCCCGAATTGATTATTTTATTAAAAGCATTTTACGATTAATATTTATTTTTGAAGTCGTCAATCTATAGAAATATATTCCTGATGCAACTGTTTTATTATTAAAGTCAGTTCCATTCCAAATCACAGAATGTTTACCGGCTGATATTTTTTCATCAATAAGTTGTTTTATCTTCTGACCTTTATTATTATAAATTTCCAATTTAACATTTTGCTCGATAGGTAGATCAAAAGAGATTGTAGTGGTTGGATTAAACGGATTCGGATAATTTTGAATATTCCCTAAAATCAAATTATCTTGCGTTGATTCTTCCGGCTCCAAAATAACTGATAATTCCACTACTTCTTCCGCTTCGATTGTTACAAATTCATTGCAAGTAACATATCCATCCAAACTAACTTCCAATTCATAATCGCCAAAAGGTAATTCTATCAAAAAATGGCCTTCCGAATCTTGAACATATTCAACATCATTAATTGTTGTTATTACATCAGATATATTCCCATCTCCGCCATTTAACTCCACCGTTAAAGAGATAGAGCCATACATAATAGTTTCATTTAATTCAATACTGATTTCTGTTGTTTCATTAGCGTTTATTTCCACTTCTGCAGAAAATTCATCATATCCGTCTAAGATGGCAGTAAGCGTATATGTTCCAACTTCCAATACCGCTGAAAAATTACCATCTGTATCAGGATTAATTGATTGATTTCCAACTAAGATTTCTACATCTTCCACATTACCGTCTCCGCCTAATAAAGAAACCGATCCGGTTAAATTTCCATATTGAGTATCTGTATGGGAATAAATCAGCTCGTATGCTCCAAAAGCCACATATTTATTTTCATAAGTTATAATATCAATAAATCTTGTAGGAACAAATTCCGGTTGCTCAATATCTATCATTTGCCAATTCACACCATTATCTTCAGAAATTATAATTGCATTTTCCACACCTTGATTATTGCCATTATTTGCAAAACCGGCAGCTATGAAGTTTCCATTTATATCTACATTCACACCCATCAATTCATCTGTTCCGTCAAAATTGGATTGAATCCAATCTTCAGCTGTTGCTCCACCGTTCAATGTATAATAACTTGTTCCGTCCAAAGTAACTATTACTCCTGTATTATCATCAGAAAAGGCTACTCCAGATAAAACACTTGTGCTTAATGTATAAGAATTCCAAGATCCATCATAATAAACAACTTCGCCATCTTCTCCAACAAAAACCACATCTCCATTATCT
>JAMOPB010000132.1 GCA_027064945.1 Candidatus Cloacimonadota bacterium | reverse complement strand
CTGATAATTTTGATGAACTTCCATTAAATAAGCGTTTGGGTGTATTAAAGCATGAAATGATGCATATATTATATAATCATATATCAAGAAAAGAGGACAGACATCACATGCTTTGGAATATCGCATGCGATGCTGCTATTAATCAGCAAATTAAAGTTTCTGATTTACTTGATGGTTGTATAACGCCAAAATCTCTTGAAGAAACTTTACAAAAAGAAGGCTATAATATTGTTATTCCTGAAAATGAAAATTCAGAGACATATTATGATTTATTATCAGAATCTAAATCTGATGAAAAATCTGATAGTGAAGGTGAAGAGGGAGCACCAGGAGAATGTGAAAATCCTGGTGAAGATGGAGAGCCTTGTGAGGAAAGTGATACTTGTAACGGCAATAAAAGCAATGAAGGAGACTTTTACGATGGCTTATGGTCAGATGTTCCAACAGATAACCATGATAAATGGAAGGAGTCTGAGGGAGATGAAGAACTTAAAAGAGATATAACCAAAAAAATGGTAGAGAAAGCTATTGATAAATCAAGAGGCAATACCCCAAATGGGATAGGAGAATTACTTGATATCTGGACTAAAAAACCAGTAATATCTTGGAAAAAAGTTCTTAGGAATATAGCGAGCAATAAAAAAGCCAATAAAGTAAGCACTATAATGAAAAAATCTCGTAGGTTTCCAAATAGACCTGACATTAAAGGAATTAAAAAAGACAGAGATTTTGATATTGTAGTTGTCTTGGATGTTAGTGGTTCAATGTCAGATGAAGAAATTATTGCTGGATTGACAGAAATACGCGAAGTAGCAAAATTGACTTCAAGCACAGTAAAAATAATTCAGGTAGATACTGAAGTTCACGCTGTAGATGATTTTGATCCTAAGTCAAAATCATTCACCAGAAAAGCAGGAGGAGGAACTGAAATGTTGCCAGCATGGAAATATATCAAGGAGAATAAAATTCCTATGGATTGTGCTATTTTAATTTCTGATATGTACATAGAGGAATTGAGTTATTGGGACAGAGCAGAAGTTGCACCTAAATGCAAAACTATATTTTTGGCCACGGAAGATTTAATGCCAGACTTAAGTCCTTACAAAAAATATATTGGTTTCAGTATAAAGGATGCTTAATGGAGAGAACAATATGAGTTATAATGATATTAACAAACAATGGGAGCCAGTAAGATTTTATTGGGATGGACTTAAATTATGGGGTATTTACCCAACATCTTCTAATTATAAAAAGAAAGCTTCAAAAAGAAGGTACGCAAAAGATTCTGTTGATTATACAGAATCAGGTAAAAGAGAGCCATTTAATTGTTATCACAGCACAATATCAAGGGATAAAGCAGAAGATTTATATCCTGAGTATTTTATTTAAGGAGATTATATGAATGATTATACAAAACCTAGTGGTAATTTAACAATTGATGATTTAACAATACACAAAGATATGCAAATATCTGACACATTTGAAGTCACTAATATTGCACAGGGTGAATATCACAATAAATATATAGAGAATGAAATTAATGCACTACTAAAAAAATACGATTTATCTCTTGAAGGGCTTGAAGCTTTTATAGAAAAATATGAGCCGGAAAGATTGATATAATGAGTTACATAAGTTTACAGAATTTGCATGAGTTAGAAGGTTTATTTGACTACATAAGGGAAGAAGCAGAATATCAAGGCTTTAAGGATTATATAGAAGCTGAAGAGTGGACACACAATAGATTCAGAAAAGATTTTCCTGAATTGACTTCTAAATTATCTTATATTTTGAGAGATGATATTTGGGTAGATTTTTGTCCATTTGAAAAAGATATAGATGATCCTGAAGATTATAATGGTTATGCTATTTATATCTCTTTTAGTAGAATTGCGATGGAAGCTATAAAAGAAGTTTTTGCGGAATATTATATTTAAGGAATATTGCCAAATTAAAGTCAATGGTATAGAGATAATCTAGAAAAAGCAGTCAAAAGTTCAGCTCAAACAACAAAAACGAGCAGTTAAATATGGCACAGAGCACTTGATAGGGTGTTATTTAGAAAAAATTAATTAAGGAAAAAGAAATGATAAAAGAAATATTAGATAGAATAGACGAAAATACTTGGATTATTAGTGATACGCATATAGGTCACGGTAAAGAGGGAACAGGTATTTTGTCTTTCGAGCCCTGCCGCCTCACCCAAATGAGAATAGATGGTTATAATGCCGATGAACATGACCAGTGGATTATAGATAATTGGAATGATACAGTAAAACCGGGCGATACAGTTCTTCATCTAGGAGATTTTGCTTTTAAGCCTGGATATTATACTAAAGAATTTGATACTTGCTATGAAGAAAAATATAAAAATGTTTCTTATAAAGAACTAAAGGCAAGATTAAAGCTTACAAACTCTAAAACATTAGAAGAAATAAGTAAATTCTTAATAGCAGAAACTTCGTTAGGTGGGATGAATAAAGAACAATTCAAATCTTTAATAAGTAATTATATTCCAGAAAATGAATATTATATTAGATTTGAAGATTTACTTAACGGAAATATTATTTTGGTCCTCGGGAATCATGATAAAAAGCCAAAACAATACTATAATAGAAATATTGATGTTATAAATGGTTTCTATCATTTCACAGGAGATATTCTGAATAAAGTTCAGCATCCAGACCCTATGTTTAGTGGATTTATTAAAGAGATAGACGGAACCAAATACCTATTTACTCACTATGATATTTTTACAACAGATTCTTGGGATTTAAAAAACAAGATGATTGCTCCTAGAATAAATGTTTTAAAAAGTATCTTTGAGGCTTTTGATTGTGATAATTTGGTTCATGGACATGTTCATAGTTTGCACTCAGCAAGAGAAAAAGATATTAATGTTTGTTTTGAGCATTTAGGTTTTAAACCTAAGAAATTAAGCACATTAATTAAGTAATAATTAAGTAACAACTTAGTATAATAT
>JAMOPB010000131.1 GCA_027064945.1 Candidatus Cloacimonadota bacterium | reverse complement strand
GTATCGAAGGATGAAGAAGTAAAGAATAGATTTTTGTCCACGAATTGCACGAATAAACACGAATATTTATGGATATATGCATTATCATTGTTCAAATGCTATGTTTTTATTGTAGCGCAACTTGCCAAGTTGCGGAAAGAAACAAGCTGGCAGCTTGTTCTACTTTTTTTTTCTTACTCTTCACGCTTCACGCTTTACGCGTTACTCTTTACTTTCCGCTTCTCCCTTTTCCTTTCTCCCTTTTTACATTATACATTTTACATTATCCATTATCCTTTTTACTTCTTCAATAGCAGTCATCCTGAATTATTTCGATTTATCGGAATTGTATCGAAGGATGAAGAAGGTATAACGATTTTGCTGCACTTCGATATGTCGTCACACTCCTATTTAATGTGACAGAAATATCATAGATTCTGATTTCCCAATTAAAAATTCATAATTCATAATTATTTACGCTTTCTACTTATCTACTTTGGTACTTATATTTCTACTCACTGTGTCATTTTTTTTATAATGTTATGAATATTTATTAAGTTTAAAATTGATATATCACAAACAAATTGCAGTCGATTTGGAAATAGATATTTAGTACATTATAATAGGAAATATAAAAACCGTGTATTTTGTGCATAAAAAAAGCGTTGACCTGCAAGACAGGAAATCATTTTTTAATTTGTTAATAAAATTAAAGAGGACAGTATATGGTTTTTTTAAAAAACACAGGAATTAAATGGTTACTAAGCACAGCATTGATATTTATCTTAAACTTACTTTTTGCAGTGCCTTTTGTTCCTGAATATTCCGGCGATTTACAGCCGGAAAAAGTGTATCCTTCCGAGCGTTATTTACAAAATAGTCGAGGTCGTGATTTACCGGATAATATTTTGGTCTTATTGGTAGAATTTTCAGATGTTACATTTGATTTAGGATCTCACTACCCTGATTTTCATCCACACGATGTGGATTATTTTTCTAAATATTTAGAACATCTGGGAGAATATTATCGAGATAATTCGCGTGGTAATTATAATCTCACTCTAGATAGTTTTACAATACATGAAAATGTTTTTACACTTTCCAATCCGATGGGATATTATGGCGAAGATAATTCAGGAAAATCAGCTTTGCTAATTTCCGATTTAATCGAGCTTGCAGACCCTGAGATTGATTTTTCCAATTATGACGGATTCATTGTTTTTCATGCCGGTGGCGGACAAGAAGTAGATTTGGATAGTTCTTATGAAGATGGAATTATCAGTACTTTCCTATCAAGGAAATCTTTCCAATCTTATTTTGAACCGGAAAATGAAGATTATATGGGGCTTGCCACAGATGATGATATTTATCTAACTGAATTTGTTCTTTGTCCGGAAACTTTATGGCTTCCATATTTTCAGGAACCTGACGAAAACGGACAAAATGGTAGTCCGATTTACAATTTCTTTGGCGTGCTTGCACATCATTTCGGACATTTAATTGGTTTACCTACTCTTTTTGATAATGACAGTTCCAACGGTAGATCACGTGGTATTGGCGGATTTGGTGTGATGAGTTATGGCGCTTGGAATGGAAACGGTTATGTGCCTGCAACACTTTGCGCTTGGAGTCGTTATTACATGGGCTGGCAAGAAGCTGTAGAAATATCTGCTGCTGATGCAAATTTTGAATTGACTTATCTAAATGCACAGAATGATAAACCTGAATTGTATAAAATAAATATTTCTGATACTGAATATTTTCTATTGGAAAATTACCAACAAAATCCTGATAATAGTTTTTTTGTAAATGCAGATGGAGATACGCTGGCAACCTATTCTTTTGCATTATGTGATGATCAAGAATATTATGATGTAGATCCTTATACAGGTGAACCACATCCTTATGCCGGACAACCGAAATTTGATTTTTTCAAAAATAGCTATGAAGGTAGTGAATGGCAATTTTATATGCCTGGTTACGCTGCTGGTGATGCAATAGGAAACGATGGATCCGGAATATTAATTTGGCATATTGATGAGCTGATTATTGATGCAAATTTTACAAGTGATTTCACATCAAATTCCATAAATGGTGATGCAAGCCATAAAGGCGTGGATTTAGAAGAAGCAGACGGAATTCAAGATTTTGACAGCATCTATTCTTACGTGTATGGTAGTAAATATGATAGCTTCAGAGCCGGAAACAACGATTATTTCGGGCAAAGAATTCATAACGGACTTTTCTCTGCTCCTACAAGCGAAAGTTATTATGGCGGTTCTTTGATAGAAGTATCTAATATTAGCCAAGCAGATTCTATTATGACATTTGATGTTAGTTTCGGTTGGTCATTAAGCATGCCTTATGCAGGTGAAGTTCCTTTTGAAGCAGCTTTATTAGATTTTGATGCTGATGGTGAAAATGAAATTTTTTCTGCAATGCCGAATGGAAATATTACTGTCTGGAAAGATGACCAAATATTTTTGGAAGAAACTAATGATTTTACAATCGAAAATTTATATTCTTGGGATGAGCTGAATCATGCAGTTTTAATTCCGGCAGTTTCATCTGAACAATTTGCCATCTTAAAAATATTTTCAGAAAATGAAAGTGCTAATTTATTTGAATCTGATCAATGTTCTTGGGCTTCTCATGTTGTGGTGAATCCCGATAATTCTTCCGATAACCATATTTTTGCACCTTTAAATAACTCGGGAAATTCTGTTATAAAAATATTGGATAAAGATTTTGTGGAAGTTGCAGAAATTGAATTTTCCGCTCTAATTGCATCAAACCTCATTTTGGAAAATGATAGAATTGCTTTTATCGATTCTGATAAAAACTTAATCACTTGTGGTTTGGAAAATTACCAAGTTACAGAAATCGAATTAGGCGACTTGGAAAATGAAACAATAAATTCTTTGCTTTGTGCTGATCTTGATGGTGATTTAGCTGATGAGATTGTTATAACAACAGATTCACAAAAATTATTCTGCTATTCCGAAAATGGAATTATGA
>JAMOPB010000130.1 GCA_027064945.1 Candidatus Cloacimonadota bacterium | reverse complement strand
AGGCAATTTTGATCCTAAAAAATTTAGTGAAGATATTCGAGAAAATTCCATTCGAATGGTAAAT
Organism: Candidatus Cloacimonadota bacterium; assembly: GCA_027064945.1. Taxonomy (GTDB): domain Bacteria; phylum Cloacimonadota; class Cloacimonadia; order Cloacimonadales; family TCS61; genus DAOWES01. Next base: position 2,936 of record JAMOPB010000130.1, on the reverse strand, counting down.
GCTATCAAATCCAGTGAAGCAAAATACACTCCTCCCAATTTGCTGAAGCAGAAATGTCCTATATGTGGAGCACCATTGCAAGAGCTTGGGAAAAAGATTATCTGCTCAGATCGTCATTGCGATTATGAACAAAATAGTAAAGCAAAGAAAAGTAGCTTTGGCAAAAGATTAAGCAAAAAAGAATATGCAAAAAACAAACGACTGTTAAATCAATACGGAAAAGATAAAAAGGTTGAGCAGGAAGAAACTCTTGGAGATCTTTTCAATTTTTAGGAAAAGAAAAAGCCACCTTATTTTATTAAGGTGGCTAAATATGGTGGACCCAAGAGGAGTCGAACCTCTGACCGTCCGGTTATGAGCCGGAAGCTCTACCAACTGAGCTATAGGTCCCAAAAATTAATCTAATTAATTTAGGTTTTGTAAAACAAAATTTGTGCGTTTTTATGTCAAGAATTTTGTTACCTAAATAAGCTCTGAAACGTTTGAATGCTTACATAATTATTTAATTAACAATTTATTACGTTTATTCTTTTACATTGAAATTATCAATAAATTTCTGCAAAATTTGGCTTCTGCTCGGATGACGTAATTTTGTTAATGCTTTATCCTCAATCTGACGAATTCTTTCACGTGTTACAGAGAAAATATTACCTACTTCTTCCAAAGTTCTATGATATCCATCATCAATACCAAAACGAAGGCGAATCACTCGCTCTTCACGTGGTGTAAGTGTTTGCAAAATTTCATCTACCTGTTTTTTCAGTAAATTACGTTCAGCCATACGCTCAGGAGAAATTGTTGTTTTATCTTCGATAAAATCTCCCAATAAGCTAGCTTCATCTTCATTACCAATTGGTTTATCCAAAGAAACAGGTTCCATAGTGATAGATAAGATATTCTTAATCTTTTCCACCGGCATATCCATTTCTTGTGCCACTTCAATCGGATGTGGTTGACGCCCTAATTGCTGCAACAATTTTCTACTGGCACGCTTAACTTTATTGATAGATTCTATCATATGCACAGGAATACGAATCGTACGAGCTTGATCTGCTATTGCACGTGTGATTGCTTGGCGAATCCACCACGTTGCGTATGTACTAAATTTGAATCCTTTACGATAATCATATTTTTCCACAGCACGCATTAAGCCTGTATTACCTTCTTGAATAAGATCTAAGAAATCAAGACCACGATTGTTATATTTTTTTGCGATGCTCACAACCAATCTTACATTAGCTTCTATCATCTCATTTTTAGAACGTTCTTTCATTTTCTCGCCACGTTCAACTTCAGCTAATAAATCTATTAATTCATCAGCTGTCATACGAGTTTCTAATTCTACACGACGAATTTTACGGCGAGCATTTTTTATCTTACGCAATGTCTCGATAAAAACATCAGGTTCAACTCCGGTAATTTTTTTTACCTCAACGTAATCTTCTTCACTCTTATTAGCTTTTCGACCAAATGTGCAAATTTCATCGACACTATATTTTCTAATTTTTGAAAGTTGATTAATAACTCTTTGACTGTCTTTAATACGATCAACCAAACTTCTGATACGATAAACCATACGTTTTAGAAGTTTTTCATTATAAGACATACGATCAAAAATCTCAATAATTTGCTGACGTTTTTTATCAACAACTTCTTGTTCAACTAGTTGTCCTATTTCATCAAGTTCACTTTCATCGATAATTTCACCAATCTCATCGAAGATTACTTTTGCATCGGCAATTACTTGTTCAAATTCATTAATCAATCTGGCTTCTTGAGCTTTATCCATCCAAGTACCATATTCGATTTTGAAAATTTGATCGATTTTTACTCTCTTTTCGATAAAACGATGAAGGAAATTTTCCATTTCTCGTAATGTACTGCCAGACATAAAGATGTATTTATTGATATATCTTTGTCCGCTTTCGATTTTTTTAGCAATTCTAACTTCGCCTTCACGATCCAATAATGGAACACGACCCATTTCGCCTAAATACATGCGGACAGGATCATCGTAATAACGCCTATTGGTGAATTTTTTGGTAACTTTTTTCTTTTTTACTTTCACCTGTTTTTTTGTCACACGGCGTTGAGTTTCATCAATCAATTCGATCCCGGCTTCACCAAGATCTGAAATAATATCTTCCACTTTATCCAAAAATAATGGATTATTAGGTAAGACATCATTAATCTGCTTGTAAGTAAGGCAATCATCATTCTTCTTTGCAAGCGCTATCAATTTCTTGATATATTCATTATAACTCAGCATCTACACTCCTCTAAATAAGGTTTTATTAACCACTTTCCCGCTGAGCGCGGATATTTTTTTCTTTAATTCTATTTTTTTCTGTATTAATTTTGGTTCAGGAGATTTTAATAATTTAGCAATCACTTCTTTCAGTTCTTTTTCATATTTTCTAACTTCCAAATCAATAATAATCTGTTCCATAGGAGCAGAAGTTGGTTCTTCCATTATTAATTCCGCAATTGTTTTCTGAACCTGTTTATCTTCGGTAAGATCCAATAAAGCAGCAACATTATTTAGCTTATCAGGATTACGTTCTATTAATTCATAGATTTTCTTATATAAATCAGATAAAAAATAAGTCGAATTTACTATTTGCGCAAACTTTTTATTATTATCTTCGTGTAAAATTTTTTTTAATAAATCTCTTTCTTCGGTAAATTTCCTTAGTTCAACTTTTTGAGAACTATTCCCTTGGTTCTGACGTGGTGTTTTTTGCATCTTTGAAAAAATTGCATTTTCCGATACTTGGAAAACTTCTGATACTTCTTTTACAAAAAATTCCACTGAAACCTCATCTTCAATCTGATTAGCAACTTCAATTAACTGAACAAGTTTTTCTTTATCAGATAATCCCAATAATTGGTCATTCTGCAGAAAATTTGATAAAGTTTCCGCATTATCAATCAGC
>JAMOPB010000129.1 GCA_027064945.1 Candidatus Cloacimonadota bacterium | reverse complement strand
TGTTTATTCGTATAATTCGTGGATAGGAAAAATTATTTTAAAAAATAGGTAATTGCTTATGATACTTGGAACTGTTATTGCATCTAATCATGAAAATGTTCTAAGGAGAAAATATGATAAAGAAGGCCACAATAGTTTTATTTTTAATGCCAATACTGCTTTTAGCAATTAATATTGATATTCCACAAGTGCAATATAATGATGGGAAAATTGTCTCAGATTTGCCTACATTGTTGACACCGGGAGTTCCCGGATTACCATATATGCCATTAAAAATTTTACTTCCAATGGGCGAGAAAGTTACCGGAATAAATATTATTACAGTTAATAATAAATATATCCAAGACAATATAGATTTGTTGCCAAATAAACAAATACAACCAATCTCTCACGCGATGACATTACCGGAAGTAGCAGCAAACGAGATGTATAGAAATGATAAATTTTTTCCATACAAAGATTATGATAACTTGGGAACTCAAAGAATTAACGGTTATGAAATATTATTGTTAAACTTATATCCTTACAAATACAATGCTGTAAGAAAACAATTAGAATATTATGCTTCAATGGAGATAGAAATTAGCACAGAATTTGATGAAAAATTGTTCAACGAACAAAATTCAATGTTGATTACTGATGACAACTTGATCCAAAGAATTGGGACAAATTTGGCTAATGTGGAAAATATTTCAACTTACAGGAAGCAAAACAAATATAACTATCGGAATTTACCCGATCCATCTGATCCGTATCAGATGATAATTATCACTGATGAACAGCGAGAAGAATATTTTGATGAATTTGTTGAATGGAAAAATTCACATGAAATTTCCACAAAAGTTTTTTTAACTTCTGAAATTTATGAAAATTATGAAGGGATTAATGATCAGCAAAAGATTAAAAACTTTATAATTGATGCATATCAAACATATTCATCAACAAGTTCACCCTTGGAATATGTTATTTTAGGTGGTGACGATGAAATTATTCCTATTCGTACAGTTTTTATTGATACCGGTGGGACAGTAGATCAGGCGATGCCTAGTGATTTGTATTATGCATGTTTAGATAATGATTGGGATGGCAATGGTAATGGAGTTTATGCTGAAGTAAATGATGAACCCGATTTATTGCCTGAAATTAGTGTAGGACGTTTTTCTGCTGAATCAGTTGCTGAATTTGCAAATATTTTTCGTAAAACTGAATTTTATGTTGATGAAGGAACAATCAGTAATGATATCTTTTATGCTATGGGAGAAAACCTAAATTGGGATCCTGTTACTTGGGGTGGCGATTATATGGATGAGGTTTTGGAAACAGTTCCTGAAATTGATGAAGAATATCATCGTTATACTCTTTATCAAAGAGAAGGTAATTATAGTGCCGCTTTAGTTCAGAATGCAATAAATAATGGACTTGGTGCAATGAATCATATGGGGCATGCAAACCAAACTTTTGTTTTTGGAATTACAAGTGGATCAGCGCATAATTTAAACAATACTGAATATGGCTTTGCTTATACTCAAGGTTGCTATCCTGCTGCATTTGATGAATTTACAAGTCATGAATCTGAATCTGTAGCAGAAAATTTACTTTTTGTAGATGGTGGACTTTTTGCATTTGTAGGTAATACACGTTACGGATGGTATAGTCCCGGAAATACTAATGGCCCATCTCAATATTATGATATAGAATATTTTAAAGCAATTTATACGGATAATATCAGAGAACTTGGAAAAGCTTTGGATCAATCTCGCATCGAAATGATATCAGGTGCCTTATCTGATCCATATTTGCGTTGGGTTCATCTTGAAATGGTGCTATTTGGCGATCCGTCAGTAGCTGTGAAAGATGCTGTTGGAGGGTTCCCATATATTGAACCATTGGAATATTCGATTTCAGATAATTCCGGTGATAATGACGGATTAGCAAATCCGGGAGAAACTATAGAAATTTCAATTTCTTTACAAAATCAAGAAGGTTGGAATGATGCGGAAAATGTGATCGCAAATATCTCTTTTGATAATCCCGGAATTATTGTTAATGAAGCAGATTTACCATTTGGTAATATACCGGAAGGTAGTAATAGTGGTGTTGGAACATTTACCGTTGAACTTTCTGAAGATGTTGGCTATGGCAATTTTCCATTTGAGTTAACTATTACAGCACCTGTTGGTTCTGAAAATATTTTTGAAAAGACTTATACTTTGAATTTAGATGTTAGTTTATATCAGGCGAATTGGCCTTGGTATTCCGATGTAGCAATAAGATCAAACCCAATAATTACAGATAATGGAATCGAAGAAGAAAAAGACATCTTAGCGATAGATAGTAATGGAAGCGTAAATTTACTCGATTCGGATGCTGCATTGATAAATGAATTTGATTTAGTTGAAGATGCAACAATGCAAAAAAGTGCTGCTTATGCTGATATTAATAACGATCAAGTAGCTGATTTAGTTTTTAGCACTCGCGCCGGATTGATTTTGGCTACAGAATTAGATGGATCTGAAATATTTTCCTACGATTCTAATATTATGCAATTACAAACTCCGGTAATAGCAGATATTGATGGTGACGGGAATTTAGAAATCTTAAGTTTGGGACTTGATACAAATTTAATAGCGTTAGATTCAAATGGCAATATGAAAGAAAATTTCCCAATCAACGTTGGAGAAGTGAGTGTAACTGATTTTGCATGTGCTGATTTGGATGAAGATAATGCGGCGGAAATTATTATCGGAACAAATCAAGGTAAACTGATCATTTATAATTCCGAGGCAGAAATTGTTGATGGATTTCCATTTATCGCAAGTGGTTCAATTTGTTCTGCTCCCGTAGTTTTGGATAATAATAAAATTGCTTTTGGAACAAATGATGGGAAAGTATATTTGGTAAACTCATTCGGTGAAGAAGAATTCTCGCTTACAATAGATGGCGAAGTAAAGAAAGGAATTGCTCTTGCTGATATAGATAATGATAACTCGTTAGACCTAATTTTT
>JAMOPB010000128.1 GCA_027064945.1 Candidatus Cloacimonadota bacterium | reverse complement strand
CGGCTTTTTTATCATTTATTTTATGTTTTGAATGAATAATTTCAATAGCTTTATGGATTTTGTCTTTTCCATCCAAATTGTCTTTAACTATGTAATCTTCAGGAATTGTTGATTCCGGTAAAATTTCATAAAAAATACTTGGCGAAAGAAGATTGGGAAAATCGTCGTCAGATACTTCTGCTTTCACCAATTTCAGATAAGTATTATAAATGTTTTCAAACTGTAATTCATTTGCTTGCCAAAGAAATTTTTTATCGATTTGTAAAAGTTTAGCCCAAAAATCTTCAGGAATGTCTTTTCTGTTTTTAACAAAGTGGAGAAGAGGTTTTTTGTTGTTTCTACATTCTTTAAACACTTTCATAAAAGTTGAATCTTGAGGAGCGTAATCCGGAATTGGTTTTTCATCAAAAGATTTTATCAATTCATTGTATTTTTCTTCAGATTCGTTTATTAATTTTTGAAATTCTTCAGGATTAGGTTTTTTATCTGCTTCCCCTTTGGGATATTGCATCGTAAAATCAAAATCTTTCCAATCTCGATTTTTTAGAGTTAATTTGTATGAATCTTTTTTATTTTCGCTATAAGGAACTTGGATATAATCAAATAGGCTATCTTTATAAGCGATTGCTAAAAATCCACCCTTTCCGATTGTGAATGTTGAAGTTCCCGTGCTGTCTGCTTTAAGGGTCAAAAGTGGTCTGAACATTGAAAAATTGTAGGCACAGATATTTACATAAGCGGTATCTACAGGATTATTATTTTCATCAAAAATATGCAAAGTTACTTCTCGCGTATCTTGATAATAGCGAGTTGAATTTACATAATTATTATTTTTACCTTTTGAAACTACATCATCAGTGCTATCGGGAAAACTGCTTCTGGCAAGAATAAGTAAGGCTTTTTGAGATGAAGCACTAAACCAAGTTTGGTTCAAATAGTAGGAAGGAGAAGTGCTTTCGGCATATTGCCATTTCCCATCTATGAAAATTTCTGTCCATGCATGATTATTATCTGTATGAGCCCACCAAGGCGTCCAAGCCGGTCTTGCGGGAATTCCGATTGAGCGTAAAACAGAAATATAAAAAACCTGCATTTCGCCACATCTTCCAACATTACTATTAAGCAAGACTGAAAGCGGATCTTGAGTTCTTCCTGAAGTGGAAACAAAAGTCATTTTCTCTCGTGTCCAAAGCGTGATTTGTCTTATCCGTTCATTCAGATCAGGATATTTTGTTACATAATCCAAAAGTCCCAATTCATCTAATACCTTCCTGTAATTTGTTATTTTTTCATGTGATACAGTTGTTTTTGCGATATAAGATAGAACAAACTCATCCGGGTATTTTTCGTAATCTTCCATTGCAAAAAGTTTTTTCAAAACTTGATAATTCTCTTCAATTACCTTTGGATTTACATCCCATAGCGCGCCACTATTCTCTGTTGAAATAAGATATGCCATTATCCCATCAGGATATTTAGCAAGCAACTCATCATAACTTTTCTGAACATCACTCGGCAAATTTTTAATGTTATCTTTTGCTTTTACAGTAAGTGTATCAATTAATGCTTGATTAATCTGGAAATCTGCAAATAACGAGATAAAAAATAAACTAAAAACTATTACGATAATAAATTTCTTCATTGTATTCTCCTGTATAATTTTATAAAAGTCCAACTACTATAGTTTGTAATCGCGTGTCAATATGAATAGAATTATTATTTTTTTTAAGAAAGTAGAAACGGATTGAATTAACTGAATTGTAGTAGAATAATAAATTGTTTAATTTTTCTAAGCAAAATAAGGAATTTATGGGAAATAACAAAATCAGATAAACAAGATTAAAGCGCAAATTATCAAGAATAGGAAAAGAAAAAGCCAATCTGAGAATGTTGCCTTAAATTCATATTTTGTTTTTTCTCCAGTGAAGCATCTTGCTTGATAAGCAAATTCCAATTCATCAACGTTTTTTAATATCTTAGAAAAAACAGGAATAATCAAAGTTACTAATTTCTTAATTGGATTTTTTTGATAATCATTGCATCTTGATTTTTGAGCAATTCTTACCTGTGAAAAAATATCAAAAATAAGGGGAATTTGCGTAAGAGTTAAGTTAATCATCAAAGCCAGATCAGTTTCTTTGATAAAGGGAATGGGGCGGAAAAACCATTCTAAGGAATAAGTGATTTCTCTAATTGATGTTGTTTCGATAAAAAGTGTGCTTACAAAGGCAAATAAAATCAGTTTAGCTGAGAAAGTTGAACCTAATACAAGTCCATCTATATCAATATGATTCAAAAAGAGAGAAGGATTTGAAGCGAAATTGAAAGAGGAAAGAAAGATTATTAACGGGATCATAATATAGAAAAATTTCATCTCTTTGAGAATGGATTTTATGGGAAGTTTTGCTATGTAATGAATAAACATTAATGTTATGAACAAAGCACCAAATTCGAAAAAATTATCGATAATACTATCTAAAACCATTGTTGAAATTCCAAAACCGATCATCGCAGCAACTTTGAATCTGGGATCTAATCTGTGAATAATTGAATCTCGATATACAAAATGAAAGAAAATCATAAAAGCCAACTCATTTGAGATTTTTTCCCATTCGGAATCTTGATATTCGTTTTAAATAATTCATTGGGAATTTCGTCTGAGAGTTTATTTAGATTAATGTCGGATTGAATAGTGCCTTTATCTAAGACAATGATTCTTTCTGCATGTGCAAGAATTTTATTAAGATCGTGTGTTATTACCACAATTGAATGACCTTTTGCATGTAATTGTAATATTTGCGACAAGATTTGTTTTACTCCGGGAAAATCCAAGCCTGTGAATGGTTCGTCAAATACTATCATTTCCGGATTCATTGCCAATATTCCGGCAATAATCACTCTTTTTTTTTCTCCACCGGAAAGCAAAGAGGGATTTCTATTTTCATAGCCACTTAAACCAACTGATTTTAATACTGCCGGTACAATATTATTAATTTCAGATCTTTTG
>JAMOPB010000127.1 GCA_027064945.1 Candidatus Cloacimonadota bacterium | reverse complement strand
ACCTCCAATTTATTAGTTGCTTGTAATGGTTGGCAGCTGTCACGCTCTTTCACTTTTTCTTCTCGCTTGGCTGTGGAGCTGTTTGTTACAAGCAACTTTTTTATCATTTCAACAGCAAACACTTTTTTACCGCTTCAATTTTATTTACTTTCAATTTATAGAAATAAACACCCGATGAAACTGATTTATCATTATTATCTTTACCAAACCAAATGACATCGTGATTACCTCTTTCTAACTTCTCATCAATTAAAGTTCTAACTAATTGACCTTTTATATTGTAAACAGATAAGGTGGTTTTGCTATCATCTGAAATTGAAAATTTGATCATTGTTTCAGGATTAAATGGATTGGGGTAGTTTTTTTCTAATTGAATAGAGGGCGTGGTTTGAACAATATCTTCATCAATTGAAACAGGCGGTTCTGAGCCAAATTCATACACACCTAAATCAATTATTACTGAGCCATTTCCATCACTATCCCAGAATCTTTCATTTCCAAGAAAATCTGTTTCAGGGAAATTATATCCACCAATATTATCCGTACCAAAGTCAATACAAGGTGAATTTTCACTCAATTCATAAGGAAATGTATATGCTGAGGTATCAAATAATGGATTTTCATCTATAACAACAGAATGATTAAAGCCTGCATCTCCACCCTCTACAAGACAATAATTCAAAAATGGATAGGAATTGACAACACTTTGTTCAGCATAAAGTTCACGAATTCCTGGATTAAAAAGAATAGTATTAGAAATGGTAGGATTGGTCGCATAAACGCAGTATATTGCTTCATTGTAATTACTACTATTGGTAGCGTAATTATCAACAATTGTGCAGTTAACAATGTCTACATTAGAAAAATCTTCCAGATTAAAGGCAATACCGTTACCATAACCACTATTATTTGCAATAATATTTCCAGTAAAAGTAGGTGATCCAGATTGTACTTTGATAGTACTTCCATAATTTCTGCAGATCCAATTATTCTTAACCGAACCTGAAGCATTATCAAAGCATATACCGGAACCATAATTACCAAGATTATTTATAATAGTATTATAGTTGATAAAAGCATAAGAGCCATCTTCAACGTGAATTGCGCCTCCCCGACTCCGAACTCCATTGTTGGTGAATAGGTTATTCTCAATTGTTATATTGGAGCTACCGTTAATAAATATAGCCCCTCCTCTAGCGGAAAAATTATGGTGAAATCTACAATTACGAATGGTTATATAATTTGTGTTAGTTATATTTATTGCTCCACCATCATCAGTGAAATAATCATCACATTTTTTTGCATAACTAAGAATGCAATGATCCAAATCTGATGAGTCATATGAATTTTGTATCGTGATACCTCTCCAACCATTGAAATGATCAATTGCTGTAAATAATATGGAATCTGTTTCTGTACCGATAGCAGTTAAGCAACCATTGATCAGGAACTCATACTCTCCATCAAAAAATAATTTCACTCCAGGTTCAATTATCAATGATTCATCATTATTCAGGAAAATATTATCATTAACGATATATGGAGAGAGGGCTAAGGATAATACACCTGAAATTTCTCCACTGAGAGAAGTACCTAAGAAGTAATTTTCAGCCGAAATAAGACTTGGTAAAAATCCAGCTTTAAATGCTTTGGCTTTCACAGTTGTTGTTTCAGAAATCTGGATCGGTAACATGTAAACATTTGAATTTTCATCCGGTTCAGAATCATCTGTGGTGTAATAGATGGTTGCATCTACTGTTTCACAAGATAATTCCAATGAACAATTTCCAGAATAAGAGCCTGATGGAAGTGAAAATTCAGGTGAAATTACAATCTGTGAAATCTGCTGATATTCATAGGCTCCGATATCAATGTGATTTTCAAAAACGCGATCATTTCCACTGAAATCATAATTAGGTAGATTTAGCCCAATTGTATCGGGAAATCCATAATTTATACAATAGGAGTTTTCTGATAAACTGTAAGGGTGATCAGGTGATTGTGTATTAAAGCTGGGTTGTACATCAATATTGTTTTCATAAATATAATTATCTGCACCAGCAAAACCATTCTCACCATCTTTAATATTACAATTATAGAATTCTGGAATAGTGGTTATTTGCGAAATATAGATTTGCTCATCATCAGATTCTCCCCAGAAAATATTATTATAAAACTTTGATGATTCACCTGAAACATATATTCCGTTACCTCGAAGTGAATGGTTATTTACAATTGTATTATTACATACAGGTAAAAGTGCATCTTGAATAAGAAGACCACCACCAGCATTTATTGCAAGATTATTGACTATTATATTATTTGCTAAAACATTAGAGGAGAAAAGAAATAAACCACCACCACTGGAAGTTGCATAATTATTACATATCAGGTTATTGAAAATATTTGATTCCATTGAACAAATAGCTCCACCAATTCTTGCCATGTTATGATGGATTTTATTATATGATATTTCTATAAATGATTGCCACATCACCAGAATTGCTCCACCTCTATCTTCGAATTCTTCATCGATTAATCTTTTTGAATATGAGATGTCACAATAACTGATTTTGGTTAATTCAGGTGTTAGATTTTCATAATTATCTATTACGATTCCATTCCATCCAGTGTAAATACTGTCGGGATTACTAAAATTGGTTGTATCAGCAGCCGTGAAAAATATCGAATCAGCAATTGCTCCAACAGCTTGTAAACAACCATTAACAAGTAAGTTATAAAAACCCTGGAATATTATGGATACACCTGGTTCAATTATCAATTCTTCATTGATTGGAATAATAATATCACCTTCAATTAAATATGGAGAACCTGAAATATCCCAAGTACCAGCTACATTTCCTGCTGGAATTGAAGTTTGAGAAAAAAGAAAACTCCAATTAGCTATAATAACAATGATGAAAACTAACTTTCTCAATTTATCCTCCATTTCCTATGTTGCTTGTAATGAGTGGCAGCTGCCACGCCGAAGGCTGTGGAGCTGTGTGTTAGCCGAT
>JAMOPB010000126.1 GCA_027064945.1 Candidatus Cloacimonadota bacterium | reverse complement strand
ATATGAAAATTTGTTAATATCAAGTTATAAAAATGTAAGATAATTTAGTGTTTTGGCTATTTGCCTTTGCAAATTTATCTAAGATTTGTGATTTTAGAAAAAAGTAATCTTTGTTTCTTTCAAATAATCCTTTTCTAAAGTTTTACACAACGATCTAATAAGGTTACGTCTAATTTCTAACTCAACAGGTAAATTGGGATCTTGATGAGCAGGATTTATTTTTGTTCCAACCACAAAATGTATCACATCACTATCTAAAAGATGATCTGCCAATTTTTGAGCTGAATCTTTGCTTGTTGATTTTATTTTATTTTTTAAAATCAGAAGTGCATTATTTATGGTAACAGTTCCCTCCGTAATAAGACTAAAACCTTTCATACTCGCAGTAGGAGGAGCTTCTGGATTTTTTCGCATATCCTCTATATTCACATCCATTTCCAAATTTAATTCACGTGCAATAATATTGGAAGTTGTTCCGCCGCAGATAATTTTCTTACCTTTAAATTCATCTGCCATCAATGCTATCTTACGATCATTCTCTTCATAAAATGGAGGACCTGTAATAACCATAGTTCGACGAGGTTTTCTGTAATGAATAGCTACGCAAGTTATATCATCAGCTGATAATCCGGAATCATTTTTAACTGAACGAGAAACTATTTTTCTTGATAATTCTTTACAAGAAATGTCAGGATCAAGATAGCAGATATCATTAATATAACGCTTAATCATTTCTGTGTCCCATCCCAGAGGCATAGAACGCTTCCCTATTCCTGATTGAGTAACTCCATCAGAGAAAAAAATCAATCTATCTCCAAGTTGTAATTTTGTTTCAAAAAATTTTATGTGAGCATCTCTATTCTCTGATGTTTTAAGACAAAAAGTTTCTTTATCCAAATCTATAAATTTCTTATTTCTAAAAAGCATAATTTCCGGATTATCATATTCAATAATTCTTACATCGCCGCTACGATGAACATCGATTATTGTAAAAGTGGAATAGCCGATTTTACGAAAACTGCAAACCGGTAATGTAGCTAAAATTATTTTAGCAACTTTGATGATATCGATATTATTGGCAATGTAGTTGCAAGCCATTGTAGCAGTTAAACTGGCTAAAACATTTGCCTTAACCCCACTACCCAAGCCGTCTGCCAGTACACTTACAATTCGATCTTCACCTTTTACTTTCTTAGAAATAAAAACATCTCCGCACACTACATTACGTTTTTTATTTACTTGGGAATAATCAATTTCTACAAAATTTCTATCCATTTTTTAACTCATATCCTCATCGTTTTCAGGTGAGAAACTATCGATTATTTGTTCCAATAATATCTCTGATTCAGACGCATTTTCACCTAATAAAAAAGCAATCTGCTGAACTGTGTTAAGATTTTTGTGAATCACTTCTCGTGCTTTGTTTATCACGTGATCCCTTTGCACATAAGGATTTGTAATATCCTGCACAATCGCACCGATTATGCGTTTTTTTTCTATAGTGAACAGTGATAATTTTAAAATTCTATTATCTATTCTAATAGTTTTTGTTAACTCATCTTCCTTAGAATTTAGCATATTTGCAAAATAATTAGAAAATGGAATAATCCGTTCAAGCAAGGCATTTTCCAATCCCGGATTTACTTGATGAACAATTTCTGCACTCTCACCTGCAATTTTCACAAAATGCTTGTTACATTCGATTATACGCAATTTTTCATTAACAATTACTACGCCGGCAGGTATTTTCCTAATCAAAGCGTTTGCCTTATTCATTGCAAGTTTTCGCATATAGCTCACACACATATTGCTTTCTGCTCTACCATCCAACATTGCAACAGCGAAATTACGACAATTATCATATCCGCAACCCCCACAATTAAGTTCATCCATAAATCTATATTTTCCGATGCTTTTAAGAGTTTCATTAATTTCTCTATCTGTAAAAGTACGGTTTATTTTTTGTTCAATTTCAAAATCTGTTGAAATATCAAAAGACAATTTTCTTGCTTCATTTGATTTTGGATATCTTGCACTTAATTTCACATCAATAGCACGTCTTCCAATCCCAAGATCTTTATTGATTCTGGGTCCGTTAATACAACCACCCTCACAAGAAAGCAGCTCAAGAAATATTTTCCGATTGGAATATTTATCCAAGCCAGCCAAAATAGTACCCATATTAGTTATGCCTGATAAGGATAGGAATGTTACATCATCAAGTTTTCGATTAGATTTTATTCCTTCAATCATTCCGGATTCGATAGGATAGAGTGTACCTTCTTCAGCTTCATGAGGAATAAATCTATCATCTACATTGGGGTTTATATTAAAAATATCTATGCTTTCCTCAGCAAACCATTTTTCTAAATCTTCAAATGTAATGGATACATCCATATAATTTTTATCAGATTTAACTTCATCTTTTTTCGCAATACAAGGACTAATGAAAACTATTCCGATACTATCTCCATATTTTTCTCGTAGAAATTTACTATGAGCTTGTACAGGAGAAACTACTTTTGTAATTTGTTCTTTATATTCGGGATAATATTTATAAATGAATCTGTTAACAACCGGACAAGCGGAGGAAATAAACACTCCGCTATCCGAATTAATTAGAATTTCAGCACAGCCGGAAGAAACTATTTCAGCACCGATAGCTGTTTCCGATACACCAAAGAAACCTAATTTTTTGATGGAAGAAATCAATTGCTCCGCAGACAGATCAGCAAAATGTGAAACATAAGAAGGTGCTAATGATACTATTGTCTTCTCTTTTTGTTTCAGCACATTTTTTGCTAAATGCAGATCATTACGTATTTTTTTTGCTCCAGCCGGGCAAATATCGACGCAAGTTCCGCAATGAATACATAATTCCGGGATAATTTTTGCACTACCATTTACAACCTTGATTGCCTTTACCGGACAATAACGAACGCATTTATAGCAATCTTGGCATTCTGTTTCTTCAGTATAAATCGGATTCAGTCTTTCCATCTAACGCTCCAATAATTTTTCTTCTAGTATAGCTCTCATTT
>JAMOPB010000125.1 GCA_027064945.1 Candidatus Cloacimonadota bacterium | reverse complement strand
AAATTTTCCGCAACGGGAGGAGTGTATAATCTTTGTGATCATCCAAATCTTCCAAAAGTATTAAGATGGGTGGAAGTGGAAAATATCTGGGGAGTAGGAAGGCAATATGCCAAAATGTTGCATAGCAATAATATCCACAATGCTTGGGAACTTTCCAAAACAGATTATCATTGGATAAAAAAGCAAATGACAGTTGTCGGATTACGCACAGCAATGGAGCTAAACGGAATTTCTTGTATCGATATAGAAACAGATATTGCTCCTAGAAAAGAGATTGTCTCATCCAAATCTTTTGGAAAACCTGTAAGTGAATTTCAGGAGCTTTCAGAAGCTCTCTCGGCTTATTGCGTGCGAGCTGTAGAAAAATTACGTTCTCAGAATTTGGTCGCTTCTCAGATAATGGTGTTTTTATCTACAAATCGTTTTAAAACCAACCTTCCACAATATGCTAATTACGCACTTACCAAACTTCCTGTTCCTTCCGCATACACTCCGGATTTCCTAATCGCTGCTCGCTCGATATTGAAACAGATCTATCGTCCAAATTATCAATATAAGAAAGTAGGGATTATGCTTTCGGATTTAATGCACCAAAGTCAAGCGCCACTCGATTTTTTTGCTCCTACATATTTAGATGATAAACGTAAAGATATAATGAATTGTATGGACAAAATAAATAGGAAAATGGGAAAAGAGGTTCTTACCTATGCAGGAGTAGGAGTGAAGCAAGAATGGCAAATGCGTCGAGAGATGCTTTCATCACGTTTTACCACCTGTTGGAAAGAAATCCCTATAGTAAAGGCTAAATGATGAGTTTAAGAAAAATAATTCATGTTGATATGGATGCTTTTTTTGCAGCCGTTGAAGAACGAGATCACCCCGAATATCGAGGGAAACCGGTAATTGTAGGCGGCAGACCGGATAGTCGTGGAGTTGTATCTACCTGCAATTATATTGCACGTAAATATGGAGTGCATTCGGCAATGCCAAGTTCCCAAGCTTTGCGTTTATGCCCGCATGCTATCTTTGTAAGTTCAAATTTTGCCGCCTATAATGAAGCAGCAAGAATTATACGTGAAATATTCTATGAATATACAGATTTAGTTCAACCTGTATCAATTGATGAAGCATATTTGGATGTTACTGAGAATAAGAAAAATATGCAATCGGCAACTCAAATAGCCCAAGAAATACGAAAGAAAATTTTTGAACGTACTCAGCTTACTGCTTCAGCAGGTGTATCTTACAATAAATTTCTAGCTAAAACAGCTTCTGATTTTGATAAACCTGATGGTTTGGTAGTAATTCCACCGGGCAAAGCTGAAGAAATTTTGGATAAATTACCAATAGGAAAATTCCATGGCGTGGGGAAAGTAACAGAAAAAAAGATGAAAAATTTGGGAATAAATTGCGGTGCTGATTTAAAAACTTTTACGCTGGCAGAATTGATAAAGCACTTTGGTAAAGTCGGAAGCTATTATTATAATATCGTACGCGGAATTGATGATAGAGAAGTAACAATATCTCATTCAAGAAAATCGATTGGGAAAGAGCGAACTTTTGCTGAAGATATTCATGAAATAGATAAAATGTGCGAAGTTTTACAAAGCATAGCCGAAAGGCTGCACGAAAATATGTCTAAGAAAAATATTATGGCAAAAACAATTACTGTAAAAATCAAATATGCAAACTTTGATGTTGCCAGTCGCAGCCGAACTTATTCTGATCCTTTTGATGAAAAAGAAATTATGGCAACTTACGCTGAAAATCTTCTTAGGAAAACTGTAATAAATAATTGTGCTGTTAGATTGCTGGGAATAAGTTTATCAAACCTTATCGATATGAAAGACACTAAAGATAAACAATTGTATTTTGAGTTTTATTCCAAAACAAAATGATCCATAATTTCTACGATATCTCCGAGTTTTACTAAATTGGATAATTCTATCACATCGGAATTCTTCATTCTTATGCAGCCGTGTGATGCCGGCGTTCCGATAAATTTTTCTTGTGCTGTTCCATGAATCCAAATTCCACGTTTTTCAGAATCGATATTTTCTCCTGAATTAATTCCGGCCTCCAAACCACGCAATCGAATTGCTCTGGTTGTAATAAGATCACCTTCCGCATCAATAATGTTTTTAGCTATTTCTCCTGAAAATTTACCACCAATTAAAACACCATTTACCGGAGAATCTTTGCCCATTTTTTCACAAATAATATGCTTACCAAGAGGGGTTTTAAAAGAATTTTCTTTATTCCCAATACCATATTTAGAACTGGAAATCAGAAATTTTCTTATCAATTTATCATCAATAAAAAGCAACAAAGTTTGTGTTGATATTTCAACAATTATTATTCTATCTGCCATAATTTTCCTTTTTTTTAAAATCCCGTAGAACAAGCTGCTTGTTTCTCTCGCAATTTGGCAAGTAGCGCAACAGTGTTACTTTGAACTGCGGAGCAGGCGGAAGCCCTGAAGGCTGCGGCTGTAGTCCGGAAAGTAGAAGTCACGATTAGCAACACGGCAATACTCGGCGGAGCTGTTCCAGCCACCGCCACGAAACACGCGAATCGAGTTTGATGAAGCACCCTTTGGATTTGTCTGTGAACTACTGCTGTAGATTCCATACCAATCCCAACACCATTCATACACATTCCCACTCATATCATAAATGCCAAGTTCATTGGATTGCTTACCACCGACAGAATGTGTTTTGCTATTTGAATTATTATAATACCAAGCAACTTCTTCAATATTATTACTACCTGAATATTTGTAATCTTTACTTTTGTTTCCACCTCTCGCTACAAATTCCCATTCCGCTTCAGTGGGTAATCTGTATCCGTTGGCAGAAAAGTTGCATTTTGTATTTTTACCGCTTCCGGTGTAACAAGGTGTTAAGCCTTCTGCTCTGCTTTTTTTATTACAAAATTCCACTGCATTATACCAGCTAACTTGTTCTACAGGTAAATTGTCGCCTTTGAAGTATGAAGGATTATTTCCCATTATCTCTTGCCACTCTTTTTGAGTTACTTCAT
>JAMOPB010000124.1 GCA_027064945.1 Candidatus Cloacimonadota bacterium | reverse complement strand
TCCAATCAATACTATCGATAAAGTGATGAGTGATAATCAGATTCTTGCTCGGAATATGATAGTGGAGGTTGATGATGAAAAAGTAGGTAAAGTGAAAATTGCCGGAAATCCTATCAAAATGAGTTCTATTTCCGAAGAGCACAAACGAAAACCTGCTCCAAAAATAGGCGAGCATACTAATCAAGTTTTAAAAGAATATCTTGGATATGATGAAGATAAAGTTAATGATCTAAAATCTAAAGGTGTGATTTGATGAGATATATTTCGGAATGCTCCTTGTCTTCAATTGTTTCACAATTAAAATCCGGTGAATTATCTCCGGAAAATCTTATCGATGATTTATGTGATAAATTGGACAAATGGGATACAAAAATAAAAGCTTTCTTACCTGAAAATTATAGGAGAAAGCGCTTGCATAAAGAATTGTCAGAATTATACGATAAATTTCCCCAAAAAGAAAACCGACCTATCTTGTTTGGTATTCCTATTGGTGTTAAGGATATTTTTATTGTTGATGGATTTGAAACAAGAGCCGGATCAAATTTACCTCCGGAACTTTTTGAAGGAGAAGAATCTGAGGTTGTGAAGATTCTGAAAAATAATGGAGCACTAATATTAGGGAAAACCGTAACTACAGAATTTGCTTATTTTCATCCTGGTCCTACAGGTAATCCTTATAATATTAATCATACTCCGGGTGGATCCAGTAGCGGTTCGGCTGCAGCTGTATCAGCCGGTTTTTGTCCGTTAGCTTTTGGAACACAAACAATAGGCTCTATTTCCCGTCCTGCATCTTTTTGCGGCGTGATAGGTTTTAAACCTTCCTATAATCGAATATCCACAAATGGAGTTATTCCATTTTCCATCTCAGCAGATCATGTAGGTTTTTTTACGCAAGATCTGAAGGGAATAGAAATTACTGCTTCATTAGTAGTTAATAATTGGGATAATTCAAATGTGAAATCAGAAAGAAAACCAATTTTAGGAATTCCTGAAGGAAAATATCTTCAACAAGCTTCAAATGAGATCTTAGAAGCATTTCAGCAAGCAGTGAAAGAACTCGAGAATAAAGGATTTATAGTTAAATATATTCCTCTTTTTGATGATATCGAAATTATCAACGAAAAACATCGGGATATGAATGCTGCAGAATTTGCAAAAGTTCATTCTAACTGGAAAAAACAATATGAAGACAAATATCACAAAGCATCTTTGGAACTTATCCAAAAGGGAGAAAAAATAAGCGAAGAACGTTTGAAAGAAGCGATAGAAAGTAGAAATATTATTCGAGAAAGGGTTAGGAAAATTCAAGAAGAAAATGATATTGATCTTTGGTTGTCTCCTTCCGCACCAACAATTGCACCAAAAGGATTGGATTCTACAGGCAATCCGATTATGAATTTACCTTGGACATTTATAGGTGTTCCAACAATTTCCATACCATTTGGTTTAGTTGATCAAATGCCTTTTGGATTACAGTTTGCCGGAAAATATAATGAAGACGAAAAAATGTTGGATTTTGTTAATAAAGTAGAATAAGTTATTTATTATTGAAGTGTTCTTTAGCAAATTTAAGTATTTGAAAGATAATGAAATAGGGCAAAGAAAAATTTTTTCTCGCTGGAATTGTATGAGTATTGTCTTTTGAATTTTTAATCAATTAATGTAATTATTTGAATGTTAATGAAAAATCGTTAACATGAGGTAAAAGTAAGACAAGGAGTTTAGATGAAAGATCTTAATGGCAAAAACATTATTCTAGGTTTCCAGCATACATTTGTTATGTTCGGTGCCACAGTATTAGTTCCACTTATTACAGGCTTAGATGTAGGTGTTACATTATTTGCAGCAGGTATAGGTACATTGTTATTTCATATTATCACAAAATTTGAAGTGCCAGTATTTTTAGGCTCATCATTTGCATTTATTCCGGGTATTATTGCGGTTTCCACTGCACAAGGAGGATCTTTGCCTGAAGCGCTTGGCGGTATAGCGATAGCAGGTTTGGTTTATGTTTTGGTTGCACTACTATTTAAGTTTATTGATCCTCTGATTTTACATAAGATATTACCACCTTTTGTAACTGGTCCAATAATTATTCTCATTGGATTAATCTTAGCTCCTGTTGCTATTAGTAACGCAAATGGAACTTATGCACAGAATTTGGTTGATAAAATTGGTGTGAATGGATGTTGGGGTGTAGCATTATTTACTTTCTCCGTAGCTGTTTTTGTGAAAATATACTTTGAAAAAATTGGTCAGAAATTACTTTCTATGCTACCGGTTCTTATTGCGCTTATTTCCGGATATGTTTTAGCTATTATTCTTGGTTTAGTGGATTTCACAGTTGTAAAAGAGTCTGCGTGGTTTGGTGTTCCAAAATTCTCTTTACCTGTTTTTTCTGTTCGCTCAATTTCAATTATTGTTCCTATAGCTATTGTAACAATTGTTGAACATTTTGGTGATATTTTAGCTATCGGAAATGTTGTAAGTAAAGATTTTATCAAAGAACCGGGAATTCACCGTACTCTTATGGGTGATGGACTGGCTACTACACTTTCAGCTTTGATTGGTGGACCTGCAAATACTACTTATAGTGAAAATACCGGAGCTGTTGCTTTAACAGGAAATTTTAATCCTGTGATTATGAGAATTGCTGCCGGATTTGCTATAATTCTCTCTTTTGTTCCAAAATTCACAGCAATTATTGCTACAATTCCTACACCTGTTATCGGTGGAATATCAATCCTATTATTTGGTATGATTTCTTCAATTGGTATTAGAAATATGGTTGAAGCAAAAATTAATTTTACTAATGCAAAAATTCTTATGATTACTTCTGCTATGCTTGTTTTAGGTCTTGGTGGTGCAAAGTTTTCTTTTGGACATTTTCAATTGGAAGGTCTTGGACTTGCTGCAATAGTAGGCGTTATAATGAATCTAATTTTGTATAATAAATCGATATTTAGAAGTTAGCTTTTTTAGGATATTTCTTATTAGTAAATATTTGCGAAAAGTTTAATTTGACATAAAATGAACAAAAT
>JAMOPB010000123.1 GCA_027064945.1 Candidatus Cloacimonadota bacterium | reverse complement strand
CGGGGTCAGACTAAAATTCCTTACCTCATGTTCAAGTTGATCTATATTTATATCTGTAGTATAAGTTAGGAAATTTTCAGCGGATACAGATATTTGGAAAAGATTATAGTTAAAAGAAGATGAGAAGTTTACTTCAAGTGGGAAATCGCCTTCTCTGGGAGATCCTGCAAAGTCAATGCTCAATGCACCTTCCGGAATATTATCAATATAGTAGTTTCCATTTGCATCTGATGTTGTAGATAGGTTTAGATTAACGAATTGTATCAGAGCATTAGGGACTGGATTACCTGTAAAAGAATTTACAATTAGACCTTCCAACGAGGTAGTAGGAATAGCTTCTACTTGAATGTAATTTTGCTTGGTCTCGGTCTCATAACTTTCACCATCTGAAATTGTAAGAGAAACCGAATAAGTACCGGGTTGTCCATAGATCCAGACAGGATTTTGTTCAGTAGAATCAAAGTTTCCATCATTATCAAAATCCCATTGCCAAGAAATTGGATTACCGATTGATTGATCGGTAAATTGTATTTCTTCACCTTGCAATATTTCTGTGGAAGAAGCAATGAAATTTGCATTTAAATAAATATCATAATTCCCAAAAGCACAAGAAACCGGATGTTCTCCAAACTCTATGCTATTATGAAAAGACTCATCATTTATGTTGATAATAGAAATAGAATTGGTAGTTTGACCATAAGTATTTGTAGCATTAGTAACGTACGCATAACCATTATCAGGGGATAGTGTTATTGCATCTACTCCATAAAAATAACCAGTTGAGCTTGAGCTTAAATTTATTGCAGGAGCAACTTCTTGAATCTCATCTTCTATTACTTGATAAAATCCGAATTGGTTACCTGCAGAGCTGATCAAGAATGCGTAAAATCTATTTGAATTTTTATTAAAGATTACAGATTGCGCATCTGCATTGAATTCTGAAACCATTGATATTTGATTTGCACCCTCAATTTTTAATAAACTAATCTTATTTGCTCCAGGAGAAGTTATAATTGCGTACTCACCATTGTTATTGAAAGCAATATTATTTGGTCCGGTAGCGATATCAATCGAGCTATGTAAATCTGTAAATTCTCCGGTACTAAGATCAATTTGGAACATATGAATTTTATTAATTTCGTAATCAGCTCCCAGAACCAAGCCACTTGGAGAAACGGCTACAGCTTGCAATTCACGTGGTGCTAAGTCGATATTTTGAACCAATGTTCTTGAATAGAGATCAATTATTCCAATATGAGTACTTGAACCTCCATCTGTAATTAAAAGATAGTTTCCGTTATTTGTAATGGCAATATCTTCCGGAGCGAAATCTAAAGAATAACTATTTGTAACTGTAGGTGCAAGTGGATTAGTAAAATCTATAAATTTAATTTGATGGGAATTAAAACAGCTAACTACTGCGGTTTTTCCATCTTTTAATATCACTATTTCCAAAGCATCATTAGTAGTAAATTCATCTGTTAGGTAAGGTCCATAAACGGTATTATTTATTTGATTGAGGACAGAAATTCCACCGGAAGAAATAGTAACAGCTAAAAATGGAAAGTTATCAATAACTTCAATATAATTTTCTCTAGTAAATTGATTATATGAAATTCCATCATATACTTTTAGTGTTACACTATAAGTACCGGGTTGTTCATAAATCCAGACAGGATTTTGTTCAGTAGAATCAAAATTTCCATCATTATCAAAATCCCATTGCCAAGAAATTGGATTGCCGGTTGATTGATCGGTAAATTGTATTTCTTCACCTGACAATATTTCTGTGGAAGAAGCAATGAAATTAGCATTTAAACTTAATTCCACGTTCTCAAAAGCAGATTGCAATATTGGATATGTATTAATCTCATTTACTGTTCCATTAGAGTTTGCATACTGAATTAAAGCAATAACTTTTAAACTATCTAGATTCCAGCTGTTATCTATCTCAAAATCATGAGCGAAATTACCTGATGAACCGGTTGTTCTTAATGGGAAATCTTCTTCGTAATAGTCCACAATTGAACAAAAATACTCATCATTATACGCATTAGTAATCATATAAACTATATTATATTCTTCAGAATTATCTAAATCTGATAAAATTGTGGCATCAGCTTCAATAGTAATATAATCATTTGCATGAATGTATGAAACATCAAGAGAAATAGGGCTAATGTAGCTCAATGCTTGATAGTATGCGTTTTGATACATAGATAAGGTAGGAGATCCAACAATAGCATTTTCAGCGTTGAAAACAGCTACAGGAATTGCTGAGATTCCATATTCATCAACTCTTCCCTGATGAGCAGGAATAACGTTTTGATCACCTTCCCATATAATTGGTATTAAGTATTCTGATTGCTCTGCCAGCTCTTTAAGAGTTTCTCTGGCTATTGCAGAATAAGCGCACCAAGATTCACTAAAAAGTTCCAATGTTACTAACTTTTGATTATCTGCAGGCAAAATTGTAATGTAATTTTCTTTTAGTAATTCATATTCAGAACCACTTTCACTAAAAACTTTCAAGTATATATCAAAAGTTCCCGGATAGTTATAAATCCATATCGGATTTTCATCATAGGAATCTATAATGCCATCTTCATTAAAATCCCATTGCCATTCAATAGGCGTAAATGATACACCAGGAATAAATTCTATTTCATCACCAATCTCATATACTGTATCATAAGTCATGAAATCAATATTATTACTATCATCAAATATAACATCCAAATCCCATAATCCACTCAAGAAAATATCAGATCCAATTGTTGTTTTAATTTGCCAAAAGTAATTTCTACTGAATTCAAAAGTATGAGAATAAACTAAAGTTGAATCATTCAATGCCTCACCTAAACCAACCTCCTGCATGGAATATCTATCTTCACCAATATAGATAGTATAAGTAGCTTCTGTTGGATCTCCACGCCATTGAAAATTAACTTCGCCATTTTCCATTATATCTCCACGTTGAGGATATGGATAGCAGGCTGCAAATTGATTATAATAATCACTATGCCAGAAGTGATAAATATTCCTT
>JAMOPB010000122.1 GCA_027064945.1 Candidatus Cloacimonadota bacterium | reverse complement strand
AATTTCACCAATTTCATTATGTTGATCATTGCTATCAATTCGAATTTCCATATTATCAACAATTCTTCCAACCGAACCTTTTGCAAATGTATCCCAAGCCTGATAACTAATTAATGGTGCGCATTCTGTCATTCCATATCCTACTGTATAGCGGAAACCAATTTCATTTAAGAAACTTTCAACTTCATCGTTTAGAGCAGCACCACCAATAACAATTTCTCTGAAATTCTCGCCGAAAACTGTTGATAATTTTTGATTTATTTTCTTATTAATCAATTGTTTAGTACCGGGAATTTTTCTTAAAATCTCAATACTATGTTTTTGCAAAGTAGGATTAATTTGTTTTCTGTAAATTTTTTCGATAATAAGAGGAACACTTAGGATTAAACGAGGTTTCACATCGGAAAAAGCTTTCACAATTATGCGAGGACTGGGAACTTTTGTTAGGAAAGTTATATGGCAACCACTACAGAATGGGAATAAAAACTCAAAAGCACAACCGAAAACATGGGCAATAGGTAAGAAAGAAACTATTCTGTCTTTTGCTTTTAACTGCATATTTTCCATAGCAAAAACTATATTTGAAATCAATGCGTTATGTAGTATCATTACACCCTTGGAAAAACCTGTAGTACCTGAAGTATAAACAATAGCTGCAAGCTCTTTGTTAGGAATTTTCGGTAAACTGAAATTATCAGCATTAATTCCTTCTGGATAAGCGGCGAGATATGTTTTTTCAGCAACAGCATATTTTTTTGAAACAGAGTTATGTGATTTACTCGCATTTATAACAGATAGATCTTTCAAAGAAATTACTGCTTTGATATTCTTCATTGCATCACAATCTAAGTCATCAAATTTTGAATTTTCAGAAAAGAGCATAATTGATCCGGAATGGTTTACTATATGATGTACATCAGCAGCTTGAAAATCTGGTAAAATAGGAACAATAACAGCTCCATAAGTAACAGTCGCTAAATAGGTAATAGCCCAATTGATGCTGTTTTTTCCTATTAAAGCAATTTTATCTTGTTTTTTTACTCCTATTTCTTCAAAAAATTTGTGCAAAAATAATATTCTGTCAGCTACTTCAGAATACTCTATAGTGTTTGTATTGTAATTTGAGAAAGCTTTTAAATTCCAATGAGTTTTTAGCGATTTCTCAAAATATTCTACTAAATTCTGTTCTAACATTTTATCCTCCATGTAAGAGCGTACATAATTATTAGCAGATATTTTATGCAAGTAATATTTATTTTGGAAGACAAGTAACTAAAAATAAATCGACACAGAAATTGATTTTTGTAAATTGTGTAAATGATGAGAAAATTTTAAAATTAATCGACTTATTAGCCGGGAGGAATTATGAAAAAAATAATAATAGCAATGGTAATTATTAGCTTAACTGCTTGTGTAGGAAAGAAAAAAGAGGTACAAGTTGAAGAAAACTATCAACAAAGAGAAACTAACAATTTGGAACAAACAAAAATAGATAGTGATAAAGCAGAAAAACAGGAAATGACATATGAATTAAAAGAGAGGGATGTGCCGAAACTTGCTATTGAACAAATCTCTGAAAACTTGGGTGGGATTCGAATTGTCTTACCACATAAATTTAATGATATGATAAGAGTAATTAATAAGTTGGAAAAAAAAATAACCGAACTTGAAAAAGGAACAGCAAATTTAGAAAAAATGCAATGGGAAATAAACACTATTACTCAAAAAAACGGCTTTGAAGATTTAGCTGATTTTATAAATGTATTTAACGAATTTGCTCAAGCTTATGCAACATATGAAAAAATCAGACAATTTGATATGATGATTGGCAATAATTACGATCCTGAATTGATAGAAGCATTTAAGAAAAAGATAGTAAGCAGATTGGAAGATCAACAATTAAATAAAGAAGATATATTGTATATGAATAAGAATAATGAAAAATTCAAAAAGATGATCGATGTTGTGGATGAATTAGCGAAAAAATCAATGGCGGAAGACGTATAAAAATTTCTGTAGAGACTCCTTTTCAGGAGTCTCTACAAGCTTAATTCTATTTATATAACAAATCCCAATTCCCTTCGAATATCTTCCATTTGTCGTTCTCATTATCATAATAAAATGTTATCAAACGATTTTTTAACTCTGGATGTTTATCAAGAAATTGGTCATATTCTTCCGAACTAACATAATTTGGAATCTGATTAATAGATTCTTTGCTTCCGATCCAAACAAATTTTTGATCTGAAAGCTTGCTTCGTATTTTAGTGGCAAGACGTTGTGGCGGTTCAAAATCATAATTTCCCAATAAGATAACACAATCGGAATCTTTATCTGTAAATGATTCAACAAAATCAAGATAACTTGCGTCTGCGTTTTTCCAATTACGCTTGAAATTCTTGAAAATAAGAGTTTGTTTTACATCAATTTGTTTATCTAAATCAAGTGAAACGAGTTTTGTTTTGGTAATTTCTCCACTTTCTCTAATGCAAAATTGTACCTGATATTTGCCTTTATCCAATTCGCCCGATAATTTGCTAAATTCTGCATTATAATCAAGTTGACGATCATTTGGATAAAATCTTCCACTTTGGAAAATTGTTACTGCAATGTTATCAGGATTCATAGTAATTGGTTCACCATATTTATCAACCAAAGTAAATTCAACAGAAATTAAATTAGCTTCTCCTTCTTCAACAGGTCTTACAAAATCATTTTTAATAACATTATAGTTTTTCCAAACGCTATCAGCTTTTACCAGTATCACTTCAGGAATTCGTGTGTATTGAGCAGGAATATAATTTGCTCGTAATACATAACAACTTAAGGTTTTAAAATGGAAATCCCGTAAATTTTCCGCCTTCAACATTGTATCTAAAGAGAGCAAGCCACTAACTGCTTTTTTATCATTTATTTTGTGTTTTGAGTGAATAATTTCAATAGCTTTATGGATTTTGTCTTTTCCATCCAAATTGCCTTTAACTATGTAATCTTCAGGAATTGTTGATTCCGGTAAAATTTCATAAAAAATACTTGGAGAAAGAAGATTGGGAAA
>JAMOPB010000121.1 GCA_027064945.1 Candidatus Cloacimonadota bacterium | reverse complement strand
TTAAATAACAAAAAAAATATAGTAGGAAAAAAGGAGAAAAATTATGGAAAAAATGCCTTATGCAGAACCATTTAAAATTAAAACAATAGAAAACATTAAGCAAACAACTAAAGAGGAACGCATTAAGAAAATTGAAGAAGCAGGTTTAAATCTTTTTAATATCGCGGCAGAAGATGTATATGTGGATCTATTAACCGATAGTGGTACCGGCGCAATGAGTGATAATCAATGGGCTGCTATTATGCAAGGTGATGAAAGTTATGCAGGTTCAAAAAGTTTCTTTTTAATGAAAAACACAATTAACGAGCTTACAGGATTTAAATTTGTACTTCCTACTCATCAAGGTCGTGCAGCTGAAAACGTGCTCTTTTCCGCATTAATTAAAGAAGGAAATATTGTACCCGGTAACAGCCACTTTGATACAACAAAAGGTCACATCGAATTTCGTAAAGCTTTCGCTGTTGATTGTACAATAGATGAAGCCGGAGATCCGGAAATAGATCATCCTTTCAAAGGAAACATAAATCTTGAAAAATTAGAAAAAACAATCGAAGAAGCAGGTGCTGAGAATGTTCCTTGCGTTATTCACACAATAACTTGTAATTCCGGTGGCGGACAACCTGTTTCAATGGAAAATATCAAAGCGGTAAGTGCAATTTGTAAAAAATATAATGTACCATTAATCTTTGATTCGGCTCGTTTCGCTGAAAATGCTTATTTCATAAAAATTCGTGAAGAAGGTTATGCTGATAAAACAATAAAAGAAATTGTTAAGGAAATGTTTAGTTATGGTGACGGAATGACAATGAGCGCAAAGAAAGACGCAATTGTAAACATTGGTGGATTCATAGCTATAAACGATGAAAAATTATATGAAGCTTGCTCAACATTTAATATCATGTTTGAAGGTTATCTTACTTACGGTGGAATGAGCGGACGTGATATGGCTGCTTTAGCTATCGGTTTAAAAGAATCTACAGTATATGAATATTTACATTCTCGCATAGAACAAGTAGCATATCTTGGCAGAAGACTAGAGGAAGAAGGTATTCCTGTACTAAAGCCTTTTGGCGGTCACGCAATCTTTTTGGATGCAAAAAAATTCTTACCACACATTCCGCAAAGTCAATATCCTGCACAAGTTCTTGGTATTGAATTATACAAAGAAGCCGGTGTTCGTGGTGTTGAGATTGGTACGGTTTTAGCAGATCGTGATCCAATCACACGTGAAAACAGATACCCGAAATTAGAATTACTTCGCTTAGCAATTCCACGTCGTGTTTACACAAATAATCACATGGAAATGGTTGTTTGGGGATGTAAAAAAGTTATGGAAAATCGCGACAATTTACGTGGTTTGGAGATCACTTATGAAGCTCCAATCATGCGTCACTTTACAGCAAAATTTAAAAGTTTATAAAAGATTAATTTTTTATATACATAATTTTCGCCCTGCTTAGCAGGGCTTTTTCTTTGAATTTCTGACTTAAATTATTACATTACATATTCGTCGTATTTTCTTATTATAATAAAGGTTATAATACTTAGTATATTTCTTATCATTAACTATTACAAATTTATTTCTCGACATAAAATCTTAATTATCTTATTTCATCGATTGTTTTTAAAATTTGTTATTCTTTCGAAAAATCAAGTTTTTGGATTGTAGGTAATTTCGATAAAAAGTATCAGTAAAGAAGGAAAATTATAACAATTATTTAGGAGTAATCAATGAGCCTTGAAAGAATGGATGATTTCTTCAATTCTAGAGTTGATGTGTATGAAGAACATATGCTCTCAAATGTTGCAGGAGCAAACAAATTTTATGTAAAAACAGCCGAACAATTACCGAATAAAACTAAACTTAATATACTTGATTTAGGTTGCGGTACCGGACTTGAAATTAACGAAATTTTCAAATTACATCCACATGCAAGAATATCAGGAGTTGATTTGGCAACTGATATGCTAGATAAATTACTATCTAAATTTCAACATAAATTATCTCAATTGAATCCTATTGAGGGTGACTTTTTTGTTTTAGATTTCGGAACAAATATTTTCGATGCAGCCATTTCAGTTCAATCCATGCATCATTATCATCCAATCGATAAAATTAAAATTTATAAAAAAATTTATCATTCTCTAAAAGATGAAGGTGTTTATATTGAAACAGATTATACAGCTCCTAATCAAGAATTTGAAGATTTCAATTTTTCTAAATATTCCAAACTAAAGAAAAAATTAAAATTGCACAATGGACACTATCATTTTGATACTCCTTGCACTGTAGAAAATCAGATAAAAATACTTAAGCAGGCAGGTTTTAACTCAGTAGATTTGGTATATAAAATTGCTGCAACAGTAATAATAGTGGCAAAAAAATAATCTTGGAATTCTGAAATAAAATTGTTAAATATTAGTTCTGATAATTTAGGTAATTAATCTTTTTTACTACGTGGATGCGCTAATTTATAAACTTCTTTCAAATCTGTAAGTGAAAGATGAGTGTAAATTTCTGTGGTAGAAAGATTGCTATGACCCAACATTTCTTGCACAGCTCTTAAATCTGCTCCATTTGCCAAAAGATGAGTAGCAAAAGAATGGCGAATAGAATGTGGTGAATAGCCTTTTGTTTTCGCAACTAAATTGATATATCTTTCTAAAATTGCTCTAAGCTCATTTGAACTGAGTAATCTTCCGCTTTTGGAAAGAAAAAGTATATCTTTGGAATATTCACTTTCAAATTCATCTCTGATCTGAAGATATTTTTTCAGAGCTCTGACTGCCTCTTTTCCCAAAGGCACTAAGCGTTCCTTGTTACCTTTACCCCTCACCCTGATCAATTTTCCCATAAAATCCAATTGCGATATTTTGCAATTAGCAACTTCGCTAATCCTTAATCCTGAAGAATAAATCAGCTCTAAAATTGCTCTGTCCCTCACACCAAACTTACTGTTTAAATCCGGGATTCGAAGCAAAGATTCCATCTCTTTCTCTGTAAAAAACTTTGGTAATTTTTTTTCATATTTAGGAATTTTCAGATTAACTGCCGGATTAGATTG
>JAMOPB010000120.1 GCA_027064945.1 Candidatus Cloacimonadota bacterium | reverse complement strand
AACCATTGTATAGATTATTTGCATTCCAAAACCACCTTCTTTTCCCGGAGTAGCAATTCTGTTTTTTTCATTACTTTGAGGGAGTTCCCAAGCAATTCCTTTATCCCAAAATACAAATTCGATAAAATCTGAAATAGTAAATTCAAATCCTATTACTTCCGGTTTCTCTTCATAAATTCCATGACGAATAATATTTGTAAGAAATTCACTAATGACCAGTTCACATCCGCCTGCTAAATCTGCATCATTGCACGTTTCCTTTATAGTTTCAAAACATTCTATGGAAATAGCTGAAACATTTTCCAAAGCCGGTTTCATCAAAAATGTTTTCTTGTATTTCAAATCAACTTGATTCGGATCTTTTCTAAAAGCAAGTAATGTAAAATCATCGGTAGTGATATCATACTTACCATCTTCCAAATGTTTTTTGAATCTTCCGGGAAGACTAATTATTGAAGCTTCTCCACTTTGCTCTTTTAAAAATTCGCTAAACCCTTTCATTCCAAATTGTTCACCTTGCTCATTTTCACATTCGAAAATTCCATCAGTATATAACATAAAGATTTTATCCTCAGAACATTCCACAACACCTTCATCCTCTTTTTCATAATCAAATTGCAAACTCCATCCCACAGGAATAGAACCGCCTTCATCGATTGTTTCCACCTCTTTTGTCTTTGTATCAAATTGAATTAAAGGTGGATGACCGGCATTAAAATATTTTATGATATGTGCTGAAGTATCTATTATGCACAAGAAAATTGTAAGATAATTATCATGAAATAACTCAGCTGATAATATTTGATTCAATCGTTGTAAAATTCCACTAGGAGAAAGATCTCCTTTATTAGTGGAAATTATCATATTTATAATCGATTTCACAGCTGTCATCATTAATGCAGCCTGAACACCATGCCCGGAAATATCTCCTATATAAACAACAGTTTGATATTCATTAACTTCAATAATATCAAATAGATCTCCGCCAATTAAGCTAGAAGGTTTATAGGTAGAAGAAAAAACAAATCCTGATTTTTGGGTAATCCAATCAGGTAAAAGATATTGCTGCACTGAAGAAGCTATATCAAGCTCTTTTAGCAAAGAATCATACATTTGCTTCAGGTGATCTTCATTAGACTTTCTATTTATTGCAGCACCAATAGATTCAGCCACCATCGTAAGAGTCTCTGCTTCCATTTGGCTCCATTCACGTTCTTTATCAATCACATCAAATGCTATAAATCCCCAAAAAATATCTTTAACAAAAATAGGAACGATCATAATGCTACCAATTCTGAATTTATGCAAAATTTCCAGATCATCTCCTATATCTTTTACATTCCCGAAAATTAATTTCCGCTCCAATAACTCTTTTAACCATTCTGAAAAACCCAATTCCGAGTAACTGAATATTCTTGATTTTGGTAATGATATATTTAGATCCAAAGCCTTTTGATTTTGCCAAATATGAGCATATTTCATTTGCATATTCCCCTGCTCATCTTCTTGATTTTCAAAAATATAAATTCTATCTACATCCAAAACCTTACCATATTTTGCTAAAACTTCATTTATGCTTTCTTCCCAATTTTTCTTTGTTAAGAAAATATTTGATGAAACTGACAAAGATTGGAGAATTTTATCTCTTAAAGCTAAATTATTCTCAGCGATTTTTCGTTGTGTAATATCTTCCAAAACACCATCAAAATAGATAAGTACACCGTTCTGATAAATAGCTGTTGAATTAACAGCTATCCAGAAAGTGCTACCATCTTTGCGTTTCATTTCGGCTTCATAAGTATGATTTTTTCCTGCAATTTTAAGTTTCTCTAATAATCTTCTTCGTTGCTCTTTGCTTGCATACAAATCTCTCACATTTTGCATTTTCAATTCTTCAATAGAATCATATCCGAACATTTTCACCATTGCCGGATTAACGGAAAGCAAATGCCCTTCATAGGTAGAACGGAAAATCCCGATCGGAATATTTGATTGTAACGTGCGATATTGCTCTTCGCTTTTGGCCAGTTTTTCTTCAGCAAGCTTTCTTTCCGTTATATCTTCAAAACTTACAATTGCACCATACAATTCATCATTTTGTAATAAATCAATACTGTATGATATTTGAATTAAATTACCGGATTTGGTATAAAGTTCACTCTCTACATCATATTTCATAGGTTCTTGGTCGGAATAATCGATCTCAAAAATATCCGTTTTGAAGATAAATCCTGCTGTTTTCCCCAAAACTTCATTAACGGGATAACCTGTTATTTTCTCCGCTCTTATGTTCCAGCTATTAATGCGATTATTTAAATCTATGGTAAAAATAGCACTTGGAACAAGTTGGTTAATAGATTCAGCAAAATTCCTAGCTTGAGAAAATTCATCTAAGACATTTTTCATTCTATTTTGATTTCTTTGCGATTCCAAATACATACTTTGGAATTTTCTAGTTGAATGTAATCGAAGATAGTTCGCAATAAAACCAACATAATAAATCACAAATAATTGTATTATCGGCAACTTTATATTAGGTGACAAATCTTGAAAATAGAAATCTGCAATCGATAAAACTAATATGGTTGTATTGATAATAAAACACCAACGATAGCTTAAAACAAAAATACTGGTTCCAAGCATTATCAATAAAATAATTATCAACCATAATGGTTCATGCTCAAAATTCATGTATAAAAGTGCATTAAAGAATACAAGTAAGATAAGTCCACTTACAGTTGGATATATAAATCCTTGAGGCAATTTTTCCGTTTGTAGAAAATAAAAAAGAACTAAGATTATAACAACCGTAAATATATTAAATGATGCAGTTATAAAGCTATGATCATTATTTAATAAGAAAATTTGAGAGAATGAAAAAAATGTAAATAAGATTGCTAAACCAATACATAAAGATTTCACATTTTGATAAAACATATATGAAATTCTAAGATTTAATTCATTTTTTTCCAATTGTTCTATATACTTCTCATTTTGATCCATTAAACGCTCCTCAATTAGTCTTTCGAAAGTTGTTGTTTGAACCATTTATTGTAAAGAACTTTTTACTAAAGGAAAAAAAAGACGGAAA
>JAMOPB010000119.1 GCA_027064945.1 Candidatus Cloacimonadota bacterium | reverse complement strand
ACCCTCTGTGCCAAGATGACACTGGACACTTTACTACACTAATTTAATGTTAGCAAAAGGAAGGTAAATTATGGTTAAGAAGAGAAAAATTATTGAATTTGGAGAATTGGAAGAAGACCGTAGGTCGACTGGAGATTCTCCAAATTCAGCAAGTTTAAAAGTTATCCCAGATCCAGAAGTCAGTACAAAGAAAAGACGTCGTCAATTTACTAAAGAATACAAATTAGCTATTCTTAAAGAAATCGATAGTAGCATTAAACGTGGAGCTACTGGGGCTATCCTCAGGCGAGAAGGATTATACTACTCCAATATTGTTAAATGGCGTGAACAATTAGAGCTTGGTAAACTAAGAAAAACTCTTAGTACTAAAGATCAGAAAAAAATTATTGAGCTTTCCAAAC
Source organism: Candidatus Cloacimonadota bacterium (assembly GCA_027064945.1). Taxonomy (GTDB): domain Bacteria; phylum Cloacimonadota; class Cloacimonadia; order Cloacimonadales; family TCS61; genus DAOWES01. Next base: position 2,696 of record JAMOPB010000119.1, on the reverse strand, counting down.
AAAATAGAAAATTGCAACGAGAGATTAATAGATCCCGACTTATAATCGAGGCTCAAAAAAAAATTTTAGAGATCTTAGAGATGGAAGAGCTGCTATGAAAACCGAGGATTGTAAGGATATGATAAATACTATTTCTGATAAAATTGGTACAAAAGCAGCATGTAATGCCTTTTCTCTTTCGAGATCTTCTTATTATTACAAAAATGGATCTTCTTCTTCTTCTACTGTATCAAAACATAAATTGCCAGATTTCTCACTTAGCAAAGAAGAAAGAGATGAGATATTAATGCTAATGAATTCAAATACTTATATGGATAAAACTCCTTATGATATCTATGCTTCTCAACTTGATAAAGGTAATTATCTGTGTTCGGTTCGTACAATGTATCGCATCCTAGAAGACAACAATCAGGTAAAGGAGCGTAGAAAAATAAAGCGCTCAAATAACTATCAAAAACCAGAATTACTTGCGACCAGTGCTAATCAGGTTTGGAGTTGGGACATAACAAAACTGAAAGGACCGGCTAAATGGACATACTTCTATTTATACGTGATTATAGATATTTTCAGCCGTCTTGTTGTCGGTTGGATGGTTGCGTATAGAGAGAGTGCAATATTGGCTCAGAAATTGATAAAAGAGACCTGTGAAAAGCAGAATATCGAAGCTAATCAGTTAACTATACACGCTGATCGTGGCAGTAGTATGAGATCAAAATCAGTTGCTTTTCTACTAAGTGATTTAGGAGTTACAAAATCTCACTCCAGACCGTATGTTAGTAATGATAATCCATACTCAGAGTCGCACTTTAAGACGATGAAATATCGCCCGGATTTTCCAGGTAATTTTAATTCTATGACGGAAGCAAGAGATTTTTGTCGAAATTTCTTTGACTGGTATAATAAGGAACATTATCATTCTGGGATTGGGTTTTTAACTCCAGAATCTGTTCATTATGGATTTGCTGAAAAAGTACTAAAAAACAGAAAAGAGGTGTTAATGAAAGCATATGAGGATAACCCAAAAAGATTTAGATTTAAGAAGCCAGTGATTAAAAATCTACCTAAATCCGTATGGATTAATAAACCAGATGATATCGATAATAATGATAAAAATAATAGTTAAATTAAACTACAAATGTGTCCAACATTGCTTGACATATTCCGTCACTAAAATTTAATAAACTCACTTCGTTCAAACAGTATAAAATTTCTTAACGTTCAATCTTGATATTTCTTAACGCTGTTTTCATGAAGTTGGTTTAAAAAGCGGATAATGCTGTGTTTTTAATTGTAGAGCAACTTGCCAAGTTGCGAAGAAACAAGCTGGCAGCTTGTTCTACTTTTTGCTTTCTACTTTTCGCTTCTCCCATTTCACATTATACATTATACATTTTACATTATACATTATCCTTTATCCATTGCCCATAATTGTAGCGCAACTTTCTTAACGGTTTGTTGTTTATGGTTTATGTATTCCCCAATTTAAAATTAAGAATTAAAAATTGAAAATTCTTCAAGCTCCCTTTTCACATTTCACATTTCACTTGTTACTTGTCACTTGTCACCTTTCTCTTTTCACTCCTCCCTTCTCACTTCTCACTTGTTACTTCTTACTTGTTACATTCTACATTCTTCACCTCTTCCTTTTTCCCTCTTTACAAATGATATTTCATTGAATTTTGAATAAATAATTTGACTAATAAAAGCAAGAAAAATTGATAAGAATAAAAAAATCAATTAGGAAAATTATGAGAAAACTAACAATATCAGAAATTGTGTTTATCGCTGTAGTATCATCTGCAATGGGAGTATTTTGGTGGGGTTATACGTTTGTGTATGATCTTTTTAAACCATTATTAAAACCTTTAGCACTGGAAAACTTAATGAGTGGTGTTTGGCTAATGGGAGCAATCTTTTTCCCCTATATTATTCGTAAGCCCGGTAGTGCATTATTAGGAGAATTAATAGCAGCTTTTGTGCAAGGTTTCATAGCTCGTTGGGGCATAACTTCCTTATTATGGGGTTTAGCTCAAGCGCTTCCTGTTGAAATTTTCTTTTTAATTCTTGCTTACAAAAAATGGGATTTAAAATATTTAATTATTGCCGGAATGTTAGCTGCAGCAGGCGGTTATGCACTAACGTTTATGTGGGACAAAAATTATCTTTTAAGCTTGAGTTTCAATTTAGCGCAATTGAGTGCAGGATTGATCAGCGGTATTTTCTTAGCCGGTTGGTTTTCAAAATGGTTAGCCGATAAGTTAAAAAAAACAGGTGTATTGAATCAATTCCAAATTGCAAAAGACAGTTGGAATTTAGATAATTAGGAAAAATTATTTTGTCTGAATTATATAAATTAAGAGATTTTTCCTTCCGTTATCCTTTCGGAAATTCTGTTGTGAATTTACCTGGAGATTTCACCATCAAAGAAGGAGATATTTTACTTTTAGGAGGAGAATCAGGATCAGGAAAATCCACCTTGCTTTATGCTCTGAAAGGTTTTATCCCCGACATTATTTTTGGAAAGATGAACGGAGAAGTTACATATAATGGGAAAAAGTTAAAAGATTGGGATAAACTACAATTAACAAAAATCGGTTTTCTTTTCCAAAATCCCGCTTCACAAATGATTCAGCGAACAGTTCGCCAAGAGCTATCTTTTGGGATGGAAAATTTATCTATCGATCCCAAAACCATCC
>JAMOPB010000118.1 GCA_027064945.1 Candidatus Cloacimonadota bacterium | reverse complement strand
GAACTTATCGAATAGTCTAACTACATAATCATAAACCTGAATGATAAAAGTTTTACTTATACGCCATGGTTAAATTTTTCATTAAGTGATAATGTTGATTTTGATTTAACAGCAAATATTCCATATGTAAATGATGATTCTGAATTTAAGCAATTTGAAAAAAATATAGCCGTAAGACTAAAAGTTTATTTTTAAAGATTTCCTGTGCAAATGTAACTTTATTTTTCAAAAACATTTGAAATTTAAATGGACAAAAGTTTAATAAAATACGATTTAGGATTTAATTATTTCATTAGAAATTTGAATTTCTTTTTTATATAGATAGTTAAAAAAATTAAATCTAATTAATAAGGAGTTACTATGGTAAAACTTCATAAGTCACAAAGTGAAAAGATAATTGCCGGAGTTTGCGGTGGATTATCTGAATCGTTTAAAATTCCTGTTTCATTTATCCGAGCAAGTTTTATAATCTCAATTCTTTTCGGTGGAATGGGAATATTCGTATACCTTGCTTTAATGATGATTCTTCCTAAATTTGATGAACAAATTATTGATGCAGAGGTAATTGAAGATGATGAAATTGATGATGAAGGAAAGCCATTTAAAAGAATCCAACGTTCAAATGATAATCGAATGATTGCCGGAGTTTGCGGTGGTCTGGCAAATTACCTAAGAGTTGATGTAAGCTTGATTAGATTAATATTTGTTGCGATGAGCTTTGCCGGTGGAATTGGAACAATTCTATACTTTGTTTTTTGGATAATGTTCCCACTTGATGGCATTTCTTATGAATAAAGAAAGGAAAATTATTAACGCAACATTGTGTTATTTGCAAAAAGATGATAAAACCTTAATGCTGCATCGTGTTAAGAAAAAAAATGATTATCATCAAGATAAATACAACGGTTTAGGTGGTAAATTTGAATTCGGTGAATCTCCGGAAGATTGTGTAATTCGAGAAGTTAAGGAAGAATCCGGTTTGCAAATAACTAAACCAATTTTACGTGGAATTATCAGTTTCCCACTTTTTGATGGAATTGCAGATTGGTTAGTTTTCATTTACACTGCCGATAAATTTGAAGGTGAAATGATCGATAGTCCCGAAGGTAATCTTGAATGGATCGATAATGATAAACTAAAAGATTTACCACTCTGGGATGGTGATAATATTTTCATGAATTGGATAAAAGAAGATAAATTCTTCTCAGCCAAATTTATCTATGAAAACAAAAAGTTATCTCATTACGAAGTAAGCTTTTATTAAAAAATATTCTTAGCTCGGAGCAATAAACGCTTTGAGCTATTTTTTTATTTTCCTGATTACTTTCATTATTTTTTGTAATTCTGTTTTTTCATAAAATCCCAATAAATAAAGTAAGAACGGGAAAGTTAGACATAAAAATAATTTGAAAATCATTTGCAGATAAAAATTATCAAATTTGAATAAAACAGACGATAAATAGATAGTTATTCCAACTAAAAATACCAACATCATTTTTCCAATTTCATATTTTACAGGATAGAATTTTTCTGAAATAAAATAAGAAACAGATGCAATTAGAAAACTGGAAACAACCGTTGCCAAAGCGGCACCCCAAATCCCATAAACAGGAATCATTAAATAATTCAAGGCTATATTAACAACCAAAACAGAACTTACAATATAGGCAATGTACTTGGTTTTCTTTACATAATGAAAACCTAACATAAACATATATTGCAGCCCTTTGAACACAAATGCAATTGTTAAAAACGGGACTATTTTATACGCTTCCAAATATTCCGGTTTTCTGGCAAAAATCATTAGCACTTCTTTCGAAAATAATGATAATACCAAAGCGAAAAATATCAATATCATTACTAAATATTTAAAAATCTTTCTATAAAAAATATCAGCGTTAGGGTCTTTTAGCATTTTATAGGCAATTGGTAAAAATCCCAAAGCAAAAGCTTGAACAACAAAAACATTTAATACTCCGGCAATCTTGCTTCCCAATGAATAAATTCCAACTTCCGTATAATCCAATAATTGCTTAATAATAAATCTGTCGGCAATTGCCAATAATTGTACAGAAATTGCACTAAAAATAAGAGGAATACTATAAACAAGCATCTCTTTTAGTAGAACAAAATCATATTTATAGGTAAAATTTCGTAGTAATACCGGAAATGTAAAAAATAAAACGAGTACATTTGCGATTAATTGACTGTAGAAAATACCGATAATTCCGCTATCAAGATAAACCAAAAAGAAAATATTTGATAGAAGAACGATTGTGAGTTTAGAAACAAAAATAATGGAATAAATAACAGGTTTTCCTCTAAACCTGAATAGATTCATTGGAACTTGATTAAGAATTTCCAAACTCACTACAGCAAAGATTATTATAAAAAAGTTCTCATAAAGAGTTGAATCAAAAAAGAAATTTGATAAATCAGCTTTTAGCGGTGAAGCAATCAAATTAATCAACACACCATTTATCACCAAAATAAAATAAGTATTAAATAAAATCTTACCTTGCTCGCTTTTATCATTAGTTTCAGCACTCCAACGCATCATTGCCGAGGTTATACGCAATCCCAAAACCATTGTAAGGAATGTCATCGTAACTTCCAAGATTGTAAAACGTCCATAATTCAGCAGAGACAATTTACCTGTATAAAGAGGCAATAATAGCAAGCCGACAATCTTGGTAGATATATTTCCCAAACTATAAACTAAAGTATGAGAAGCTGTTTTTTTTATTTGATCGAGCATATTTCCCTTATTATTCAGTTTCTACAAATTTATTTGTAATAAGATAATTTTCCGGTTCATCTCTTTTAATAAGATTTTTCCCGTGTCTTGCTTTTTCAAGATTGGGAAATTTTTTCGCAATTCCCAAAGCTATGCCGGCTACAATCTTATAATCTTTTTCAAGTCCAAGTTCCTTATACAAAAAATATGATAAACTTTGCGGATTAGATGAATGCATTCCCAATTTTTTCTTCAGTTCTTTCGATATTTTTTTCCAAAATGTTAAATTCTTTTCTTTGCGATAATGCATTTCGGTTAAATTTACAATGCAGCTATCAATACCTAATTCTTTAGCCTGTAAAACCA
>JAMOPB010000117.1 GCA_027064945.1 Candidatus Cloacimonadota bacterium | reverse complement strand
AATGAATTAAGCGACTTGGAAAATGAAACAATAAATTCTTTGCTTTGTGCTGATCTTGATGGTGATTTAGCTGATGAGATTGTTATAACAACAGATTCACAAAAATTATTCTGCTATTCCGAAAATGGAATTATGATGCCAAATTTCCCTGTAGAAATTCCAACAAATGGAATATCTGTTCCATCGCTCGCAGATCTTGATAATAATGGTTTTTTGGAAATTATTTACGGTGGTGAAAATAAATTTGTATCTTTTGATCATCTTGCCAATATTAACATGCCTGAACATGAAGTCGAATCTCCTGATTCGCTTTATATAGCCGGTGGTGCGATTGCCATTGATCTTAATGATGATGGCTCTTTGGAGATTTTGGCAAATGTATCTCGTAATCGATTAGTTGCTTGGGAAAGAATCTCTGACAATAATTTCCGAGTTATGTCCGGTTTTCCTATTACTTTCCAATCTGTAATAAGAACATATCCGCTTGTAGGTGAATATTCCGAATATGAAAAAACTATCTATATCACAGCTGATAATGGATTGATCTTTAAACAAGAAAATAGCAAGATGAATCTAAATTCTAATTCTTGGTTACAAAAATATGCTAACTTGAATAGAACAGCATATTATTCAGCTCCATTACCGGAAAATACATACGAAACCGATGAATTGATTATTAAGAAAGAAACATATTTTTATCCCAATCCTCTTAATCCAATTAGTGGTGGTTGTTTGATAAATGGAGTGTTTGTAGAAGATGCTATCGCATTGAATTTGATGACAAGTAAAGATGCTTTGGTAGAAATTGATATTTATGATATCGCAGGTAATAAAATAATCTCTGATGATATAAATTGTGAAGCATATGTGAAAAATAATTTTCTGGTAAATTGCAGTAAGCTATCTTCAGGAGTTTATTTTGCAGTTATTAAATCTGACGGAGATGTATTGAAAAAGAAATTTGCAATAGAAAAATAGGATGGTAATTACAGTTTTTTGAGATGTAGAAATTTTGAAAAAAATTATAATGGAGAAATTATGAAAAAGAAATTAATAATATCAATAATATGCCTTTTATTTGTAGGCTTATGGGCAGATACAAGTGGAGAATACGGTTTACAAATTTTCAAAATAAGTTCTGATGCGGATCAAGCAGCAATGGGTGGAACCGGTGCTTTCTATGCTAATAATTCTTTCAGATTTATGGCAAACCCTGCAGCCGGAAATATAAATAATTACAAAGGATTAAATTTTAATCAAAATTATTGGATTTTTGATACAAATTTAAACTCGCTTGGTTATCTTAATTCCAAAGGGAAATATTCTTTTGGTATTGGATATCGTTATCTGGATTACGGTGCATTAGATGGTGCAACAGATGATGGTCAACAAACAGGAAAATTTTATCCGATGGATTTAATTGTTACAACCGGAATTTCTTATAGATTCAATCCTTCTCATTATTTCGGAATTAATCTTAACGGAATTTATGAAAAGATAGATATTGAATCTGCTTTAGGTGGTTCTGTAGATCTCGGTTATCGCTATGTTACAATGTTAAACGGTGTTGAACTGGCGGCAGCAATGAAAAATATAGGAAAAACTAATAAACTTTATGAAGAAGATATTGATTTGCCATTAAGTGCTGAAGTTTCTTTTATCGGGAAAGAACTTGAGAATTATTTACCTGTAAAAAATGCTCATATCTCTTCTGAAATAAAAGTTATTAAACATATTGATGATGACAGAATTATGGTTAATATGGGAATGAAGACTGTGCTTCACAATAAATTCAGTTTGAAAATGGGTTATAAATTTAATCATGATACGGAAAGTTATTCTGCCGGTTTTGGAGTGAAATTGCATAGATTAAATGTTGATTATGCTTTTGTTCCTATGGCTGATGAAATTGATGATGTTCACATGATTCAAATTGGACTTAGATTCTAAGAGATTTTAAAAAAAAGGATATTAAGAAGATATGAAAAAACTGTTCTGGCTGGTTTATTTACTTCCTATTTGCCTTATGGCAATGGACTATGTACCGAATCAAATTATTGTTCAAACATCAGAAACTCGTTCGATTGAACGTGGCTCTTTGGGATTAGAAAATTTGGATAACTTTCTTAGCGAATATAAAGTTAAACAGATTAAACCTGTGTTTGCAAAAGAAGATAATAAATTTTATATAATTGATTTGGAAGAAAATATTGATCCTAATGAGTTGGAAAATTTGCGGATTGATGGTGTGGAAAATATTCAGCCAAACTATTTAAACAGTTTTTATTTGGAACCTAATGATTCTTATTATGAACAACAAAGAATCAATGTAGAAAATATAAACCTTCCTCAAGCCTGGAATTATACTACGGGAAATGAAGAGATTATTGTTGCTATCGTCGATTCCGGTCTGCGTTTTGATCATCCTGATTTGCAAGAAAATATTTATATCAATGAAAATGAAATTCCTGATGATGGAATCGATAATGATAACAACGGATATATAGATGATTACAGAGGTTGGGATTTTGTTGATGCTCCTGAACTTTCCAATATTGGTATTGGCGATTATTATGAGCAAGATAATGATCCAACAGATGAGATAAATCATGGAACACATGTTGCCGGAATTATTGGTGCTACCACAAATAATGAAATGGGTGTTTCAGGTGTTTTGTGGAATACTAAGATTTTAGTAATTAGAGCCGGTTTTAATTCCAATCTTGGTGGATATTTGCAAGATGATGATGCTGCTGCTGCAGTAATCTATGCAGCTGATATGGGAGCTGATGTTATTAATATCAGTTGGGGAGATGTGGAATATTCGCCTATTATTGCTTATGCGATTAATTATGCTTATAGAGAAGGTACTATTGTTATTTGTGCAGCCGGAAACGAAGGTTCTTCTGCTGAACATCCTGTTACATATCCCGCTAAATTAGCCAATACAATCAGCGTGGGAGCTGTAGATAATCAAAAAAGATTAGCTTCATTTTCCAGTTACGGATCCGCACTTGATTTGGTTGCTCCCGGCCAGCAAATTTTAAGTACCTATGATAGCTCCGGTGAAAATATCTATTATGAACAATCAGGAACTTCGATGGCTGCTCCTTTTGTGGCTGCAGCTACTGCATTATTGCTTAGTGTAGAACCGGATATGGATTTTCATCAAGTAAGAACCAGATTGCTTACTACTTGCCAAGATCTTGGAGAACAAGGTGTGGATAATAAATATGGTCATGGACTTTTGGATTGTAACAATATGTTAACAAGCGAGATAACTCCGGAAGTGAAAATAACTTATCCTGCAGAAAACAGTGGTTTCAGTGGATCTTTTGATATTTATGGAACAGCTACATGCCATCCCGAAAGCGAATTTTTCCGTTATTTTATTACTTACACAACAAAAGATGATCCTAATGATGGTGATTGGCATAATGTTGATCCTAATGGAGAAATGTATCATTATGAGCCGGTTGAAAATGGATATTTAGGATCGTTTGTATTAGAAGAACTGATGCCTGAAACAGAATATCAAATTAAAGTGGAAGTTGTAACTTCCGATCACCAACATTACAGTATGATACATCGTGTGTATATAGATCAATCTGCTCCGGAATATTTCCCTGAAAATTCATATATTATGGAAAGATATTATGATGAGTATAATAAATATTATTTAGGCGCATTATATGATGAAAAAATAAATTTGGAAGTTCTAAATTCTACTACAAATGAATCTTATTTTAGTGTTGATGCGAGTAAACAGCAAATTTTAGAAATTCCTATTCAGGGAAATGGCATAACTGAATTAGATTTAAAAGCAACAAATTTGTGCGGATTAACTACAGAAACTGAAAACGCTTTTGTATTTGCCGGTTCTTCCAAAACAATTGATACTAATAGCTGGGAGCAAATTTTGCTTCCAAAGCAATTAATTTCCATTCGCTCTATTATGGATTTTGATGAAAATGGTTTTAATGAAATAGTTGCTATTGAAGTTCAACCTGATAGTTCAAGAATTGTAAAAACTTATGAAGTATCTTCAACTCAAGTTGTAGAAAAGCATGTTTTCCCATTTGGAAATTTCTTTTGGCCCTATGATGTCGGAAGCATGGAACAGGGACAAAAACATCTCTTAGGTGTTTCTATCTCTAACGCAGTAATTTATGAAGCATCACCTGGTTCTGATTATCCGGATGTATCTATTTTAACTATAGATGATTGTTATGGTGGAAGATTTGTAGATACCAATGGTGATGGTATGCTTGAAGCAGCTCTTAGTAGAAATATTGAAGTAAATGGAATAAATAAAAGAGTTATTACTATTACAAGAAAATTTAATAATCAATTTACTGAAATCGATACTTTATGGAACACAACACCCACCGAAAATATCAATGCTTTTACAAATCAAATAGAATATGGCGATTTTAATGGTGATTCTATTAATGAGATTCTTGCAGCTGATTCAGATGGCGATATAATGCTATTTCAAAATGGTGAAATGATTTGGACAATCAGAATGCCGGTTGGAAATGTGGAAAATATGGCTGTTGGTGATTTTGATGGAGATGGAAGCACTGATTTTTGTGTTGGTGGATATAATTTTGATGCTTCCAATGAAGCTAACAGTTTTTCTTATTTCGCAATGTTTACTTATTCCCAATCTCAAGGTGATTATATTCTAATGGATGAAATTAGTTTTGATCATTTAGAAAATAAAAACTCTTTGGTCGCTGAGAATTTAGATGATGATGAAGCTGATGAATTGGTTATATTAGCCTCTCCAAATATATACATTATAGATAAAGTAGGTAATGATTATGTTCCTATTTGGCGTGGAGAAAGCACGAACACGTTTAAAAATGTTTTGGTAGCTATTCCAAGTACAGATGCAGCCGGACCAAAAATTATAGCACCTATAGGTGATAATCCAATTACCAGTTGCATTATTACTCCTGCAGCACCTTTTACCGGTCCTGCAACTCCTACCGGTTTTAACGCTATGCCAAGAGATGCTAATTCTGCTTTTCTTAGTTGGGATGATGATGATTTCGAGTATGTAATAATCTATCGCAAAAACAATGATCAGATTGAACAAATAGGAACTTCTACAGATAATTTCTATATTGATGAAAGTTTGATCGAAGGTAATGCTTACGAATATTGTATCGCCGGTTATGATTCAGATTTTGATCCTTCAATAGGGAAAACTACTTTGTGGAAACAGGTTATTCCTGCCAAAATTCCTACTCTGGAAAGTATAGAAATGAGCTCGCCTTATGAAATTAAAATTATTTTTAGTGAAAATCTTCACAATAATTCTATCAATATTCAGCACTTTGAAGTTAATAATGATATTGGCTTACCTATCAGTGTGAATTTCTTACACGGAAAAAAAGGTTTATTGCTAAGCTTTACCACCGAGTTTACTGATTTTGATAACTATTTGTTATCTGTAAAAGGTTTGCAAGGCGAAACCGGTATTTTCTTACCTGATGAAGATTATAGCTTTGAATATCAGGAAGATGTTACAGCTCCTGAGATAGTTGCCACTAAAGTTTTAAATAAAAATTCAGTAAGAATTTATTTTTCCGAAACAATGCGAGAAACAGAACTCGTTAATTTGTCTAATTACAATTTAGTATTACCTGCAATAGATAATGATAATGTTTTATCGTATGTTGAAACAGGTATGGATGAAGATGGCTTTTTCTCTGAAATAAGTTTTACAAACGAGATTAAATATACAAATCAAAACTATTTTATCCGCATAAATAATGTATATGATTTAGCCGGAAATAAGATCTCAAACGATGGCAATAAGTGTTCTTTCACCTTGACAGATATCGTTGATCTAAAACATATGATTATTTATCCTAATCCTTTGTATTTAAGTGAATTTCACGAGATTAGGTTTGCGAATTTACCGCTTGGAAAAGCCGGTAATTTCCGTATTTATGATTTAGCCGGTGATTTGGTTTTCTCAGAAAATTTTGAGCCTCTCACTGAGCTTAGAAATTACTATAGTTGGAATGCTAAAAATGTTAGAGGCAAGAATGTTGCTTCGGGAATGTATTTATATTTTATCAAGGTTGGAAATGATTATAAAAAAGGCAAACTTGCAGTTATCCGATAATACAATATTAGGATAAATATAATTTATGGAGAAAAATTATATGGATAGCTGATTATTTTTTTCGAGGTAATTCTCGGAAACTTTTTTGACCAACACGTTTACATAAAGGAGAATTTTATGATTTCATTAGACTGGAAAGAAAGATTAAAGAAAGATTCAATAGATTTTTACGAGAGAAAATTACCTGAAAAAGATTATGATATAGACATTGTCTATAATGCTTATCCACAAAGAATTGATAACAAAATCCCACAAGCTGTTCTTAATTTGGTGTCAAAAACTATTGCTACTAAAATTGCAGCAAATGCTGATAAATATTTTGATTTTTTTGATTATATAGATACAAAAAAAGGTGAAAACGGGAAAATTATTTTTGTTAATCTAATTGCTGTAGCTTGCAAAAAAAAACCGGAATTAATTTTTCCTTACTTAGAAAAAAAACTATCCAAAATCAATAATCAAAAAGAAGCCAATCATCTTATGGATAAGGCTATTTTTCCTTTAGTGAAAGATGATCCTGATACATATCTTCCAAAAGTATTAAATTGGCTTAAACAAACAAATCCTATCTTAATAATTGCTCTTGAACATCTATTTATTAAATTAATTAAATATGATAAATCTCTAATTAAAAAGATATTTACTAAATTGGAAAGTAGCTGGTTTTCTCCTACTCACGAACTTATCTTATTAAACTATAGATTCCTTAAACAAGTTTATAAATTAGATAAGGATTTTTATCTAAATGTTTATTATAGCTATCAAAATACACGAAATCCTGATTTTGCTAATATCTTATGTGAAGCTATTGTTTGTTATGATCCTATTATTGAAGAGATGGTGAATAATTGGTGTAAAAGTGGGAATATCAAATTAAAACGTGTAGGATTACACGGGCAAAAAGTTATAAAAAAATATAAAAAAAAAGCTGAAAAGGAAGATAAATAAAATGGCAGAATATATAACAAAAGAAGGAATGCAAAGACTTAATAAGCGTTCTGCTGAATTAATTAAATTACGTGCAAAAGTAATTAAACAGGTTGTAGAAGCCAGAGAAATGGGTGATTTAAGTGAAAACGCAGAATATCACGCAGCTAGAGAAAGACAGCGTGATATAGAAAATGAATATAATAATATTAAGCAGAGAATCGGAAAATTACAGGTTATTGATACAAGTAAATTACCAAAAGATGCAATCAGATTTGGTGCTAAAGTTACTATGAAAGAACTTGCAAAAGATAGAATCTTAAAAATCCATTTAGTTGGAATAGATGAAGTCTTTGAGACCGAAGATGAATATGAAAGAATGTCTTTCGCTTCTCCAATTGGCAGACAAATGATAGGAAAGAAAGTTGGTGAATATTTTGTTGTTAAAGCACCTATCGGTAATCGTGAATTTGAAGTATTAGATATAAAATAAATATGTAGGAGCAAAAAATGAAAAAAGCAAAAGACTTAATGAAAGATTTGGCTTATGATCGAAAAAACTTTTGGAAAGAAGCATCAAAAGAAGACCAGAATGCTGCAATGGATTTCTCCGAAGGGTACAAAAAATTCCTTGATAATGCAAAAACAGAGCGCGAGACAATAAAGTTTTACGCTAAACAATTAGCTGAAAGAGGATATGAAAATATCGATGCTGATGCAAAAGGTAAGAAAGTTTATCGCCTTTCACGCGGGAAAAATGCTGCTATCGCAATTATTGGAAAACAACCTGTAAGTGCCGGCGTAAACCTTATTGTAGCTCATATTGATTCTCCAAGAGTAGATCTTAAACAAAATCCGCTTGAAGAAACAAATACACAAATGGCTATTATGAAAACTCACTACTACGGTGGTGTAAGAAAATATCAATGGATGAGCACTCCACTTGCGCTTCATGGTGTATTTGTAAAACGTAATGGCGAAGTTGTAGATGTGAATATTGGCGAAAATGAAGATGATCCTGTATTTGTAATGCCAGATTTATTACCACATTTATCACGTAAAGTTCAGGCTACTAAGAAAATTGGAGATGCTGTGGCTGCTGAAAATATGAACTTGATTTTTGGCTCTATTCCTTTTATCGGTGAAGAGGATGAAGATGTAAAAGAAGCTGTAAAATTGAATGTTCTTTATCTCTTGAACCAAAAATACGGTATAACAGAAAGAGATTTCTTAAGTGCTGAATTAGAATTGGTTCCTGCCGGTAAAGCACGTGATTGCGGTATTGATAGAAGTTTTGTATTGGGTTATGGACAAGATGATAGAATTTGTGCTTATACTTCTGCTGAAGCTCTTTATGATATCGAAAATGCAGAATTTGAAAAAACTGCAATCGTATTCTTAGCAGATAAAGAAGAAATTGGATCTGATAGTAATACTGGTGCAAAATCTAATTTCATTATCGACTTCATAGCTGATCTTTTAGCTCATAATAACGAAAAAAATGACAGTGTAACTTTACGTAAAACTCTTATTAAGAGTCAGGTTCTTTCAGCTGATGTAAATGCCGGAATCAATCCAAATTATCCAAGTGTTCATGAAAAATCAAATGCTGTTCATATGGGCTTTGGTGTTGGCGTGGCAAAATATACCGGAGCTGGCGGAAAAGGCGGATCTAATGATGCTAATGCAGAATTTAACTCTAAAATTTATAACATCTTTGATGAAGAAAATGTATTCTGGCAATATGGTGCGCTTGGTAAAGTAGATGAAGGCGGTGGTGGAACTATTGCTAAATTTATGGCTCTTTATGGCGCTGAAGTTATTGATTGCGGTCCCGGAATTTTGGGAATGCACTCTCTTTATGAATTATCTAGTAAAGCTGATATTTATTCTTCTTATAAAGCATATAGAACTTTCTTCTTACGCGGATAAGATAAAAAAGATTGATTGCGGAGCTAAATTTTTTGGTTCCGCAAGTTCTTATTTTAAACCGTCTCTTTTGGTAACTTTTCATAGCATAAATTGTTATAACCAATAGATATAAGAATATTTGAAACAAAAATAATAGACAGAGAGTCATAATAAAAAAAAATGTGTAAAAAAATTAAGGTGAATAATATGAAGAAATATTTAGCAATTACATTTATTTTTGTAGCTTTAGTAGGCTGTAGTAATAATAAATTGGAAAAACAAATCACAGCTGAAAAAAAGATGGAAATAGCTAAAGAATATATCGCAAAAAATAAACATCATAAAGCAATTCCATATTTGCAACAAATTGCTTTTGAAAGAAATTCCGCTTTAACTGCCGAAGCTCAAATGCTCTTAGCTGAAAGCTATTTCGCTCAAAACAAGTTTACTGAAGCACGATTTGAATATCAGGAACTAATCAGACTTTTTGGTGATTACAATAGAATTGATGAAGCATATTTTAAAATTGGTGTTTGTTATTATGAAGAATCTTTAAAACCACAATACACTCAAGAAGAAACTGAAAAAGCTATCGATGCTTTTCAAACATTTATTAGTAAATTCCCGTTTTCCAATTATAAATCGGAAGCAATAGATTATATAAATAAATGCAATACAAAATTATTAGAAAAGAAATTTTATAATGGATATGCATATTATAAAATGTTCGATTATAGCGCTGCTTTAATGTATTTTGATGAAATAATCGAGTTGGGAAATAAAAATGATGTTGATAAAAAATCTTTGTATTATGCTGCAAAAATATATGAAAAACGTAAAGATGAAAAAAATCTTGAAGCTATTTATACAAAATTGCAGAGCAAATATCCCGAATCTAAAGAAACAAAAAAAATTGCTAAATATATAAAATAATTTTTTATGAAAATTGGCTTGTTAGGCGGTTCGTTTAACCCTATCCATTTAGGACACTTGCAGGTTGCGGAAAATGTTTTAAAAAAAACCGATCTGCAAGAAATTTGGTTTGTTCCTTCCGGAAATCACCCTCTAAAAAAGCGCTCGGATTTTCTTGATGTTCAGCAAAGAATTTTGTTAATCCAAAAAGCTATTGAAGATTTTCCTGATTATAAACTTTGTACATTAGATGCAGAAAATGATAAACCAAGCTATACAAGCGAATTGGTAAAAAAAATTAAAAAGATTTATCCAAAGGAGCAGTTTTACTTTATTGCGGGATATGATATAGTGGCTGAATTGCCTTTGTGGAACGAATATGAATGGCTTTTGGAAAATCTTGAATTTATAATTATTAATAGACCCAATATAGATAAATCTGAATGGAAAAATCTTGGTTATATTCATAAATTGAAATTTATTGAGATGCCACCAAATAACGTATCTTCTTCTTTGATCAGAGATAGAATTAGCCAAAAAAAATCTGTCCAAGATCTTGTTCCCAAAAAGATAATAAAAGACATTGAACGTTTATATACTGAATGGGTATCATAAAATATCTTAGCGAGAGATAAATATTTAATTATTTGATTGACTTTTTATAATAAATATGGATTTTTGCTTTTTATTTAAGAGAGGTGAAAACATGGTTAAGGAAAAAAGACATAGTTGTCCTAGATGTGGAGAAACTGATACAATAAGAATCAAACGGAAAAAATGGATGAGACATATCCCATTTACAAAATTGTATGATTGCCAAAATTGTGGATGTGAATATCTTATTATTTTTAATTTTTTTAAAATTACTACATTTTGTGCAAGAGACTGATCCTACTTAAAAAATATATTTCATAAAAAAGCAAACATTTAACCAGTATAGAAAAATACCTACTTTTATTAAAAAAATTTGACTATTTAAACTATAAAATATTAGTTGCCTAAGCAACGAAAACAAATTGAATATATTCTAAAAATACAGGAATATATCCATAAATTAAATATATTATCTCATTTATAATAAATAAAATAAGGATATCTTAATGAAAACGTTTGAAAAAGTAAAACCTTATCTGAAGGACAATATTGGTAGAATTATTATTGGTATCTTAATTTTGGTAACAGTGGATTTTACGCAGTTGATAATTCCTAAAATCATTCAATTAGCCATTGATAATATCGATAAAGGAATTTATGAAAAATCTGATCTATTACGCAGTGGTATCATTATTTTCGGTTTAACGCTATTTATGATTTTTCTAAGGTATTTTTGGAGAATAACAATTTTAGGAACATCTTGGATCGTAGATAAAGGAATCCGGCAAGAATATTTTGAACATCTGATGTCACTTTCCCAAAACTTTTTTAATCGCGTAAAAACGGGTGATTTGATGGCTTATGCTACAAATGACCTGAATGCTATTAGAATGTTTGTGGGATTTGGTTTTGTGATTGGTGTGGATATAATTTTGCTGATGATTGCATCGATATCTTTTATGGTGCAGATAAATTTAAAATTAACAATTATGGCAATATTACCAATGCCGTTTCTAACAATCGTAATTATCGTATTAGGAAAGAAAATTCATAAATTATTTTCTGATGTTCAAGCTTCATTTTCCAATTTTTCCGGTCGTGTTCAAGAAAGCATTTCCGGAATAAGAGTGGTGAAAGCTTTTGTTCAAGAAGATGCAGAATTAGAGAAAATATCAGAATCAGCTTATGATTATGTAGAAAAGAATATAGCATTGGTAAAAGTTCAAGGTTTATTTGATCCATCTTTTATGTTGATTATTGGAACCAGTATGATGATCGTAATGGTTTTCGGTGGAGAATTAACAATTTTAGGGGAGATCTCAAAAGGTGAATTTATCGCATTTTTCCAATATTTAGGAATGTTTATTTGGCCAATGATAGCAATTGGCTGGGTTGTAAATATGTATCAACGAGGAACAGCTAGTTTAAAAAGAATAAATAAAATATTTATGGAAAAACCTGAAATCTATGATGAAGAGGAAACAGATTTTTCTATCAAAGAGATAAAAGGTGAAATAGAAGTCAAAAATCTTAGTTTCAGCTATAATGAAGATGCTAGGATTTTTGATAATATCTCTTTTAATTTGGAGCAGGGAAAAACTTTGGCTATTGTAGGAAAAACTGGAGTTGGAAAATCCACTATTATTGACCTGCTGGTAAGAGTTTATAATCCACCTAAAAATACTATTTTCTTAGATGGACATGAAATTTATACGATTCCGCTTAAGACGTTAAGAAGTAGTATTGTAATGGTGCCACAGGATATCTTCTTATTTTCAGATACGATTGCAGGAAATATCTCACTTAGTAAGCCTAATGCAAGTAGGGAAGAGATAGAAAATGCTGCTAAAATTGCGCAAGTTTACAAAGATATTATCGAGTTTGAAAAAGGTTTTGATACTGTAGTTGGTGAACGAGGTGTAACCCTTTCCGGCGGACAAAAACAAAGAATAGCAATTGCCAGAGCTCTTTTGGCTGATCCTAATATTTTGGTTTTGGATGATTCGCTTTCTGCTGTAGATACTAAAACAGAACGTAATATTTTGGAACATCTGGTCAAAGCAAGAAGGAACAAAACTACAATTATAATTGCACATCGTATTTCATCTTTGCAGCATGCTGATAAAATTATTGTATTGGAAGATGAGAAAGTTGCTGAAACAGGAAATCATCAAGAGTTGTTGGCAAAAGGTGGAATATATCATGATCTTTTTGAAAAACAGCAAATAGAAGAAAGAATAAATCAGTGTGAATAGAGGTTATAAATGAGAATGAATATTGATACAACTCAGGATAATATAAATAGAAAAGTTTTGGATAAAGATTTGATGAAAAAATTGCTGGTATATCTAAAACCATATTGGCTTTATTTGACTATTGCATTTATCATCTTGATGGGTGTGGCTGCTACAGAACTTGCAATGCCGGCACTTACACGTTATGCTGTTGATGAATTTATCACATCAAATAAGGATATTATTAGTTTTGAAAATAAAAATTCCGCAGATGATTTTATCAGTAAATATCCAAAGGTTAAGTTTGATATTTATAATAATAACGACGGAAAATATTTTCTAAGTTTTTCCAATAATAAATTAACTTTTTTTGATAAAGATGAAATTGCTAAACTGAAAGAAGAAAATCGATTTTATCAAAAGGTTACTTTGATTGAAAGCACTACGGATAATAGACTTAAATTACGTTTCAACGATACGATTAATTTAAATGATGAAATTATTGCAATTAGCGATGCTGAGCTTAAGAAAGCAAAAAAAGAAAAAAACTTTGATCTTCAAACAATGAAGAGTTTGCAAAGTAGAAATATTTCAAAATTAAAAATATTCGGATTAATCTACCTTGGAATAATTGTTATTAAATTTATTTTGGGATATTTGCAAATTTTCTTTGTGAATTATTCATCTCAGCACGCAATGTATGATCTAAGAAGAGATCTATTTGCTCATCTTTCTCATATGCCTCTGAAGTTTTTTGATACAAACCCTGTGGGGAGATTGGTTACCAGAGTTACAAATGATGTGCGAACACTGGATGAAATGCTTTCTAACGGTTTGGTTCAACTTATCCAAGAATTTGTGATTTTAGGCGGAATAATTGTGATGATGCTTATTTTCAATTGGAAATTAGCTTTAGTTAGTTTTACTGTTTTACCTATTCTTATTATTATTTTCCGCATATTTATAAAACGCTCTAGAATTATTTATAGAGAAGTAAGAATTCGAGTAGCCAATATCAACGCTTCTCTTTCCGAAAATATCTCAGGTGTGAAAATTATTCAATTATTCAATCAATACAATCGTAAATGCAAAGAGTTTGGCAAGATTAACCAAGAGTATTACGAAAAATCTTTGGAACAATTACATCTGTTCGCTTTTTTCCGTCCTGTAATTGGCTCTATGCGTCGAATTACGCTTGCAATTGTTCTTTGGTACGGTGGTGGTCAGATTATAGAGAATCAGATTTCTTTAGGACTTTTCATCGCATTTACAAGTTATTTGGATAGATTTTTCGAACCTATCAATCGTTTGAGCGAAAAATTTAATATTATGCAGGCAGCGATGAGCGGAATTGAAAGAATTTTCGATTTAATGGAAAAACCAGCTGAGGAAATAAGAAGTAAGCAAATAGAGGGTAAACCATTTACCGGAGAAATTGAATTTAGAAATGTAACAATGTCTTATAATGATGGAGAAGATGTTCTGAAAAATATTTCATTCAAGGTGAAAGCCGGCGAAAAAGTTGCCTTAGTAGGTCATACAGGATCGGGAAAAACTTCGATTATTAGTTTATTAGCCGGATTGTATCCGTATCAAGAAGGGCAAATCCTGCTAGACGGCAAAGAGATAAAAGAATATTCTTTGGCTGAATTGCGTAGTAATATCGGAATTGTACAACAAGATGTATTTTTATTTTCAGGAACAATTCGAGAAAATATTGTTTTGAATAATAATGCTATGAATCAAGAAGAATTAGAGCAAGTAGCTAAATATGTGAATGTGAATCATTTCATCGAATCTTTGCCTGAGAAATTTGATGCACCCGTAATGGAACGAGGTTCCACTTTTTCTGTTGGTCAACGCCAATTGATGGCTTTTGCCAGAGTGTTAGCTTATAATCCGGCTATCTTTGTTTTGGATGAAGCAACCTCTAATATTGATACTGAAACAGAAATATTGATCCAAGATGCTTTAAAAAAAGTAATGCAAAATCGTACTTCGATTATTATTGCGCATCGTCTTTCAACAATCCAACACGTTGATAGAATAATCGTATTGCATAAAGGAAAAATTGTTGAAACAGGAAATCATCAAGAATTATTGGCGAATGAAGGATTATATTATGATCTTTATCGCTTGCAATATGCTTAGATAAATTCTATTTTTTTAGGATGAAATAGTTTTAATTGCCGGTTGTATTCTTGTGCACCCGGCATTATTTTTTCAAGTTCATTCCAAAAATCTTTACTGTGATTTTTAATTTTTGTATGCATAAGTTCGTGCAATAAAATATAATCCTGAAATTTGCTCGGAAGCAAAATAAGTTGAATATTTATGCTGATATTATTTTGATAAGAACAGCTTCCCCAACGAGTTTTCTGGTTTCTAAAACTTAATTTATTATACGGCAAATTATATTTATCCGATAAGAAATTCATACGCTGTGTAATTTGACGACTTGCTTCTCTTTTTTTTATAATTATCGCAGCTTTTTGTTCTTTCACTTTGTCATTATTATTATCTTTTTTCTTATTTTGATCTTTATTTTGGTCTGTGTATTGTGCGGTTAGTGCTTTTAATTGATCCTGGTGGCGATATATAATATCTTCCAAAGCTTTATAATCAGTTCCCGGTGGATAAGAAATTCTTATTCCCTTAATAGGATGAAAACTTAAATTAATATTCTTATTACGCGGATTTTCCACAAATATAACTCTGCCAATATCCTTAATAATTCTTATGCTTTTCTTCATCTATGCGTTTCTCCATTTGTCAGTGTGAACATTTTGAAATTTCTCCATTTTATCTAATATTTCTTCTATGTTATCAGAAATTATAAGAGCTGAACGATGAATCGGATGAATAAATTCTTCCTCTACTAATTGATCTAAAAACTCAATTAATTTATCATAAAATCCATCAATGTTTAAGATAGCACTCGGTTTTTTATGATAGCCAATTTGGTTTAAAGTTATCATTTCAAAAAGCTCCTCCAAAGTTCCAAAACCTCCCGGCAAAGTGATAAAGCCGTCAGATTTTTCCAACATCAAAGCTTTTCGTTCTTTCATGTCTTTGGTTATAATCAATTCAGTTAAATTCGGATGCTCTACTTTTGAAGAAAAAATTTCCGGCATAATACCTGTTGCTTTGCCATTGTTATCTAATACCGCTTTTGCTACTTGTCCCATTAAACCAAAATTGGAAGCACCATAAATCAGGTTAATCTTTCGTTTTGCCAATGCTTCTCCTACTTTGTAGGCTTGAATCATGTTTTTTGGGTTTTTCCCCGTATTTGATCCACAAAATACACAAATGTTTTTCATAATTAATTCCTTTGCTATACTAAAGAA
>JAMOPB010000116.1 GCA_027064945.1 Candidatus Cloacimonadota bacterium | reverse complement strand
GCTTTTTCTACTTTTTCATTTTTTACGCGCTACGCTTCACTTTTCACTTGTCACTTCTTATTCTCCTCACTTCAAGCTTAAAATTATTTAAATGCAAAAAAAAAACGGTAAGAGTTTTACTCTTACCGCATGAGAAATATATTCTGAAATTCAAATGAGTTAATTAAGTTTCTTAAGCAATTTAGCTGCTTCTTTTTTCATGATAATATCACTGTTATCAAAAGCTTTCATTGTAGAAACTTTACGAAAAGCTTCTCTAGCTTTTTCTTTTTCCTTAGTTTTAAGATAAGTTTTACCTAACCAAAATTGATGTCTAATTTCATCAGGCTTAAGTTTTGCAGCTTTTTTAAAGTAACTGATAGCTCGTGCAAAACTTCCATTTGGTGGCTTAGAATAGATTAAGCTGGCAATCTTTCTTTCCGGCCAACTTAAGCTGGCTATTTCATAATGCCATCTGCCTAAAAGATGATTAGAACCGTCATAATTTGGATCAATTTCCAAAGATTTTAGTGCATATTCTTTTACTTTGTAGGAATTTTTTATTTTTTGTTTATTGCCTTCGAGCATGCCAATTTTCCCGATAAGAGTAGCATACCAATGATTTGCTCTTGCATTATTCGGATCAATTTTTACAGCTTTTTCAGCTGATTTAAAGCCGGAATAAAAATGTTTTTTTTGAACATCTTTATCCTCTGATTGATCGGCAATATCAAAGTGAGCTTGTGCAATTCTCCAAAGAATTTCCACATTATCTTCATCATTTATCAGCAATTTATCAAGCTCTTGTAACTCGTTTTCATATTTGCCTTGTTGCCTGAATTTATTTGCTTGAGACAATTTATCGAGTTCTTGAGCTAAAAGAGTAATTGCAACAAAAAGCAAGAGGAGACTAATTATTTTTTTCATTTGAATTTCCTAGTATTTGTTATTGGATTGCCTTTTTAATATCAGCGACAAATTTATCTACTCCGGCTCTTTCATAGCCCAATCTAGCCAATTCTTTTCCATTTTCATCTAATATTAGAATTGTTGGGAAGCCTTTAATTCCATATTGAGAAGCAAGTTTTTGGTTATATGGTTGCATTCCGGCAGGTAACTCTTTCGTTTGTGGGAAATCTAAATAAAGCATTACAAGATTTTCTTTTGCGAAATCTTTAAATTTATCAGTAGATAAGATCTCTTCGCTTATTTTTGTGCACCATCTACACCAATCAGAACCTGTAAAATCTACAAAAATAGCTTTTCCTGTTGCTTTTGCTTCATCTTTAGCTTTTTCAAAACTTGTAGTCCACTCGATTCCATTTGCTGTTGTAATAGTTCTATCATAGTTTTTTTTCGGGAAAACGATGGAAGCTTCCATATCTGAAATATATTTTTCAGGTCCGCCCGGTTGATAGCCTAATTGAGTAAGAATGTTAAGCTGAGAATCTACAACTAATATTGTTGGGAATCCTCTAACACCAAACATTTTTAAATATTTATTGTTATGTTCTTTTACTTCTTTCGATTGTTTAATTTTTTTGGGAAAATCAAGTTCTAATAAAACAAGATTATCATTTGCATAATTAATGAATTCTTCAGTTGAGAAGACTTCATCACGAAGTTTATGGCACCAGCTACACCAATCTGAACCTGTGAAATTAATTAGAATAGGAACATCTTTTTCAGCAGCAATTTTTTGTGCTTCTTCCATATTAGTAAGCCAATTTGCTTTGGATCCGGTTTTTGCTATTTGCGAGTAGGCCAACATTACAGATGCTACTACAATAATTAATAGGATTATCTTTTTATTCATACAATTTCTCCATTAACATGAATTATTGTCTCTAATTTTGCTGCTTTTCTTAACATTTCAGAAACTCCACAATAACGTGTTTCAGATAAATCAACAGCTTTTTTAATCTTAGCGATCGGAAGGTCTTCGCCTTCAAAGATATAATCAATTGTAATTTTATCATAATATTTTGGATGTTCAGTTGTCTCGTTAGCGTCAACATTAATCTCAAATCTATAATTTTCTACTTTCATCTTTTTTAGAATAGAAACAACATCCATTCCTGTGCAACCACCTAAAGCTGATAGCAATAAACCTTTCGGTCTTGGGCCTTGATCTTTTCCGCCCACCTTATCTGTTGCATCAATAATAAAATTATGTCCATTTAATTCCACATTGAATGACATATCATTGCGCCAACTGATCTTACTTGTCGCCATTAATTTGCTCCTCCTGTCTTTTATTTAATGCTTTTTGGTATGAATTAATATATAAAGTTACTGACTCAAGAACTGTTTGGATTTTGTTTGCAGGAATTTCTTTTAAAATATCCATTTGAATACCTAAAAAATCATCTACTGATTCATCATTTGCTTTTGCACCTTCCGGAGTTAGCTCCACTATCCAACTTCTACGATCTGTTGGAGATGGGAAACGGCGTACAAATTTTTTGTAAACCAGATTATCCACAATACGAGTTATACGGCTATGAGAAACTCCTAAAGCTTTTGCTAAATCGTTCATACATTGTGGATCATCTACATTGGAAAGATGATAAAGAAGGTTGCATTCCATTTTTCCTAAATTTAAACATTTTCTTCTTGTTAACTCTTTTTTTGAACAAAGTTGATAAAGTTCTGAGCTAATGTTTGCAAAGTCGAGTACATACTTTTTTTTCATAATTGACTCCTTGTATTTTTTTTATTTAATTTATAAATTACAGGTTATAAAATATTTCACTTTGTGTAATTTGTCAATATACTATTTTAAAAAAAAATTCAATGTGTCTAAATTTGATATAATCTATTTTTATATAATATTTGTCGTTATGAACTAAAATGTATAGTTGCAGTATTAAACAAAAAAAATGCGCTCAAGAATGATGAACGCATTGTGTTATTTATCAAAGAGTTTAAAAATTTAATTTTTCCCTTTTTCTTCTAATGCCTCTCTATATGTTTCAAAATAGATGTTTACGCATTCAATAATATCATCTAATTTCTCTTCAGGAAATTTATTGAGCAATTTCAATTGAATATTGAGGAACTCATTTACAGATTCTTCATTAGCTCTTGCGCCCTCCGGAGTAAGTTCTGCCAACCAGCTTCTACGATCTTTAGGAGATGGGAAGCGGTGAACATATTCATAATAAACAAGGTTATCAACAATTCTGGTAATACGACTATGAGATACTCCTAAGCATTTTGCTAAATCAGCCATACATTGAGGTTCATCAACAGAGGCAAGTTTGAATAATAAATTGCATTCCATTTTCCCCAGGTTAAGACATTTTCTTCTTGTTGTTTCTTTTTTCGAACATAAATCGTACAGATCGTTACTGATGTTAGCAAACTTAGTAACATATTTTTTCTTCATGGTTCTCTCCTTTAAATATAAAATTAGTCAAAATAATAAATTCCCCAAAGACATTTCATAAAAAAAAATATTTTTAATAAAATGTCAACTAACATTTTTATTTTTAAAAGGATATATTTTCAAGATGGAAATAAATATGTTGTGTCAAATGTTTAATCTTCAGCATTTATACCATTTTGAATTCTTATAAATTTGTAACTTTTTTTTTGAAAAAAAATTATCTTCTTAATTCCTTTAGTAATTTATCAATTACATCTCTACTGCTTAGACCTTCTGCTTCTGCTGCAAATGAAATAAGTACGCGATGTTGCAATACAATTCTTGCAACAGCATTGATATCAGACTCACTTGGAGTAAGTTTACCGTCTAAAGCTGCTTTGGTTTTTGCCGCAATTATCAGATATTGACTAGCACGAGGACCAGCACCCCAATTAACCCATTTTTTAATTAATTCAGGAGCATCATCACTTTTGGGTCGTGTAGCTCGAACAAGTTTTACTGCGTATTCTAAAATATGATCACTAACCGGCAATTGAGCAATAATATTCTGCAATTTAGTAATTTCAGATGAATCCATAACTTTTTGTATTTCTACAACTCTTCCTGATGTTGTACGCTTCACAATCTCCTTTTCTTCTTCAAAAGAAGGATAATCGATAAAAATATTAAACATAAATCTATCTAATTGCGCTTCCGGTAAAGGATAAGTACCTTCTTGTTCAATTGGGTTTTGAGTTGCAAAAACTAAGAAAGGTTTTTTTAGGTCAAATGTTTGATTTCCTACAGTTACTTCAAATTCTTGCATAGCTTGCAGCAGGGCAGCTTGAGTTTTGGGAGGAGTTCTATTGATTTCGTCAGCTAAGATGATATTAGCAAAAACAGGACCTTTGATAAATTCAAAATAACGTTTACCGTCGGATTTATTTTCAGCTAAGATATCTGTTCCTGTAATATCGGAAGGCATTAAATCGGGAGTAAATTGAATACGGCTGTAGCTCATATCCAATACTTTTGCTAATGAAGAAATCAACAAAGTTTTTGCTAAGCCGGGAACACCTTCTAATAAACAGTGTCCGCCAGAAAACAGGGCAATCAGAAAATTTTCAATAACTTCTTCTTGTCCAACGATCACTTTGTTTAATTCGGCAAATATCATTTTTTTCTTATTTGCTAATTCTTCTAATAATTGAATTTCTTGTTTTTCGTTCATAGTAAGTCCTTTAATTGAATTTTGGTAAAAGATCTGAGAATTTAATTTTCAAAACAAATAGAGAAATTGTCCCGATAGAGAAAATCCAGATTGAAGTTAAAAGATGTGAGAAAGTTACAGCCGCAGCAGTAAGATTCTTATCTACTCCCAAAGCAAAAGAGAAAATCAAAACCCACATAAATTGGTTAGATCCTACTTGAGCCGGAGGAGTTGGAAGGATATATGTTAGATTCATTAATGTATAGCCGAACAAAATTTTCTGATATGAAATATCAGCGCCAAAAGCTCGGAAAACAGCAAAAATATAGATTGCTTCTGAAATTACAGCCGCAAATGTTAGCAGATAAACCAATAGATTATCTTTTAATCTATGTTGCATAACACTCATTCCATCTATAAAGTTCTCGAAAAAATCTTCGAATTTGAATTTTATTTTTTTAGGGAAAATGCTAAAAAACAGATTTAGAATCTTTAAAGCAGTATTTCTATGATTTACTGCAAAATATAAAAATACGATAAAAAAAATAAATATCCCTAAGAGCAAAATAATTATTATATTCAAAGTATTATTTAATTTTACTCCAATTAATGGAATAAGTAACATGATCAATATAATGGGGAAGAGATCAGTTATTTTATCTATTAAGATAGTTGGAAGGCTTTGACTAATAGAAGTTTTATGCCTAATCTTTAAGATAAAGGATTTTGTAAGTTCTCCGGCACGAACAGGGATTAGATAATTAATCAATAAGCCTGTCATAAATATAAAGAAACTCTCTTTGCAGTGCAATTTTTGAACAGGATTAAGGATGATTTTCCAACGCAAACTACGAAGGAAATATGCCAAAACATAAAATCCTGAAAAGAGTAGTACAAATTTTAAATCAAATTTATGGAAAAAATTGATAAATTCATTCCAATCTATCATTCGTATCCACAAGAAAAGAAAGATTGCACCAAGCAAAATTCCTAAAATAAGATTAAAATTTACTTTCTTCATTTTTTCCTTTTACCATTAACTTTTATCATTATTAAGCCATAAACAATTGCTGAGGAAATTGATTTTATAGCAATTGTTGCTAGTGATTGATTTGCTCTCATAGCCGGAACAAAGTAGCTTATAAGAAAAAATACCAACCCAAATACAATTGAGTAAAGTAAGAAACTTTTTAATTTCGGTGACATAGTAACTCCTTATTTTGGTTCAAATAAAAAATATTTATGGTGTGACCAGAATTTCTTAATAAAATTCGGGGCATTTTTTTCAAACCAATAATGTTTCATCATCTTAGATGCAAAATTTGCATCTTTTCCATCATAATAATCCATGATTGTGACGGGTGAATTGTTTTTCTCTTTTATTAGCCAATCCAATCCAAAATATTTTAGAAATTTAGCTTTTGGCATTCCAATATCAGGCCACCAAGGACAATCAATATAATCATTTTCTATTAATTTCCAACCCAAAAGATTCATCTCTCTAATAATGTTTTTCGGAATAATATTTTCCTCTTTTAAATATTTCTTCAGCTCTTTCTTTCCTGATATTTTTTGGAAAATATAGCCCAAGCCACTACGATTTGGTACGCAGATAAAAACTGCTTTTTTACTAACTCGGCACAATTCCGAAAGTGATGCATTTAAGTTTTTTGTAAACCACATTGCTGAAAAATTCCAACTTAGATCAAACTGATTATCATCAAAAGGCAGATCGGAATAAGTTTTAGTGAAATGAATTTGGCAACTTGCATTATGCATACTCCAAAATTTTGCAATCAAATTTATTCTTTGTTGATTATGATCTACTAAAGTGGTTTTTATATTTTTCTTTGCAGCAGCAAAACTATTTATTCCGGAAACACCGGTAAATCCGAAAGAGGGAGATTCGAGCAAATTATTCACGTTATACTTTTTGCAAATTTCCAGTAATTTGTTATTAATAACAATTCTTTCATAGGAAGAGCCTAATCCTTCATCAGGATTTAGAAAATATTGTTGCCAGTTTTTTAAGATAGGAATTGCCATTATTTTTTCCTCTTTTTTTTCATTATCCTATTTTGCTTAAGATACCATTCAATTACAACTTTTATATCCGGAATTGTACTACCATTTTTCAAGCTCAAGGTTTTGTATGCATCTTCCACATCATAATACCAACTTTTGGAAATTAACTGAAAACGAGCAGTCCAGAGTTCATTTTTTAACGATATTGATATTTTTTCACCAAGTTCAAACCATTTGGATTTTATAATATATTTGTCGTTGAATCTTTTTTTATGAATTTCTCGTGAGATAAAATCAGCGAGATCATGTAATTTTACAGGTTTAGGATCAGCTACATTAAATGCACTTCCCGGTATATAATCAGTTTCCATTAATTTTTGAAAAGCTTGTGCTAACGTGTTTACGTTTGTAAGATGGATTGTCACATCATGATCCGGTAAACGAAGTAGCTTTCTATCAATTAATTTAATTAATGTGTAAGGAAATCCATAATCGCCAATTCCGTAAGTGATAGCAGGTCTGATGATTGCACCTTTTAAACCTTGTAAAACATATTTTTGGAGTAATTTTTCAGATTGAATTTTGGTAAGATGATAGAAATTATCTTCTTGTCTTTTTGTGTAATTATTTGCAGGTAATTCGCAAGGAATTGCGCCGAAAACACCTACGGAAGAGCAGAAAATAAATTTGGAATCATTCTTTATCGAATTTATCATCAATTGTTCTGAAGCATCAATATTAGCTAAGCGGTAAGTTTTCCTGGTCGCTTTTCTACCACCGCGTAAAGCGCCTATATGGATAATCGCATCAAAAGAATTTGCTTCTAAGAATGCTCTTAATGCTGGTATATTACATAAATCAATTTCCACTTTTTGAACAGAATTATCAAAATTCTTCAAGCGCGATTTGGCTGTGTTGGGGCGTATGATTGCAGTTATATCAGCATTTGTTTGCTGTAAATTTTGCAAAACATGATTTCCAATAAAACCGGTTGCACCTGTTAATAATATTTTATTTGCCATTTCATCCTTTTTTCTAAGAAAAACTAATTATCTAATAAAACGTTCCAGAATTTTTTCAAAAAAAGTTTTTCTATTTTGTTTGTTTGATTCGGAAAGGTAGAAAAAAGTGATTTTCTCATTATCCAATAATTTCTTCGGATTAATTTTAGTTAGAAGATCTGCAGTATAAGAATCAATTTTTTTTTCTATAAGATTCCTTGCTAAAATTAGATTATAATTATCATTTCTGCAGTGATTATCCGAAGCTAAGAAATGTACCCACCCATTATGCAATAAATGCCAAGCAGCATTTTCGGCTTCTTTGCCATAGTCTCCTAACAAGCTTCGTGAATTAATTTGTATAAGAACATTTCTATGCAGGAAATTTTCGATAATGTTAGGATCTTTTTTTACCTCATTATATCTTTCCGGATGAGCTAGAATTGGAGTGTAACCAGCTTTCACCAAGTAATATAGGATTTCAGTAAAATCTGCAGGAAAAGCAATCATTTCACTTTCTACTAAAACGTAATTTGTTCCTTGTATATTCAGTTTCTCGAGTTTAATATTTTCCAATGATTTTGAATCTAATAAAACTTCAGAGCCTAAATGAATTCTTATAGGAACTTTTTCTTTTTCTAATGCTTTCGATAATTTTTCTGCTGCGTGAATTCTCTTTTTCAAACCATTTTCATAAAAATTAGTAATAAAATGTGGTGTGCAAATAACATCTGTAACACCTAAATCTGCCATTATCTTAAGCTGTTTTACAGACGTTTCTACGTCTTTGGATCCATCATCAATTCCCGGAAGAATATGAGTGTGAATGTCGATTATGTTTTGTTGAAATTCTTTCATGATGCAATTATATAGTGCGTTTCACGCTGTGAATAGCATCTGCAAAATCTCTTATCAATTGCGGGTTGCTATTTTTTTCTAAAATATTTCCGGTAACAATGAAATCTGCACCGGCTTCTGCTTTTTGCTTAGCTATTTCAGGAGTTTTAATGCCACCACCAATTATTAATGGAATATCGATATTTTCCTTTAATTTACTAATCATGCTATCGCTGATAGGTTTTTGCGCTCCACTTCCTGCATCCATATAGATTATTTTCATTCCTAAATATTGACCTGCAAGAGCTGTAGCAAGAGCTATGTCATCTTTATCATGAGGAATTGGTAAGCTATTGCTCATATAATTTACCGAAGTAGATTTTCCGGAATCAATAAGCATATAGCCTGTTCCAATTGATTCAAGATTGTAGTGTTTTATTAATGGTGCAGCTCTTACTTGTTCACCAATAAGCATTTGAGGATTTCTGCTGGAAATAACGGATAATAGCAACAGTGCATCAGCGTGAGGAGATACAAAATTAAATATACCCGGGAAAATTAGGACAGGAATTGTCACAGCAGATTTTATAGCTTTTAGATTAATATCAAAATCATTTTCAAGCATAATACTTCCACCTACCAAAATGCCATCAGCTCCATTGTCTTGGCATATTTTTGCAAAATCAGCTGCCTTTTGTGGATTCATTCCATCCGGATCGATTAAGCAAAAGTAATTTGCTTGCTTCTGGGAAAGTTTAACTAATTTGTTATATATCATAAAATTTTCTCCAAATTTATAATCGCGCTAAGTAAAACGATTAATAAAATTAACATATTAAGTTTAAAAAATTTTGATGCTTTTGAAAAAGATTGTTTTGTCGGTTTCAAGCGAAGTTTTATAAGATAAACCAATAATGGGATATTAACCAATAAATTCATCAAAATATATGTATGAAAAGGCATAAGCATTTTCCTATTCAGATAAATTGAAAATCCAATCATAATGGAAAAAGGAATGATGCTTGCATAAATTACCGAATCAACTCCAGCCAGAACTGGTAATGTTTTCGCTCCTAAATCTCTATCACCTTCTACATCTTCTGCATCTTTTATAAATTCTCTAATCATGGTATAAAGAAATGCAAAAACTGCCGGAATTAATCCATGAGTAAGATTTTCAGTAGCAAAAGCTCCAAAGATAAAAGTTGATGCAGCAGCCCAAGCTACAACCAAATTTCCTAAAATCATTATTTGTTTGAAATACTTAGCGTAGTAAAAGAGCAGTAATGTATTTACAAAGGCTAAAATGATGCAATTTGTATTTTGGGAAAGAGCAGCAGATAATAATCCTAAAATAAATAATATAACTGAGTAGAGATAAGCGGTTTTGGGTGAAATCTTTCTACTTGGTAAAATTCTTTCAGGTCTATTGATTATATCAATTTCCAAATCAAAAAAATCGTTAATAACATAGCCTGCTGCCGAAATAAAAAAAGCTGAGAGAACTGCCCAAACAAGTGAGCTCTCCCAGCTAATAACGTGCATATAGAAAGCTCCGAATAAAACACACAGAGCTGTGAAAAAACAATTTAAAGGTCTGATTATTTTGAAAAAAGGCATCACAATATGCAAAAAAGAATTTTCTAAATTTTAGTTTATGGCAAACGCTGACGGATCATATCAACAAATTCGATTAGAACGTCATTATTAGGCATATTTTTAATTAAGTTATGAGAATCACGTAAAAGTTTTAATGCTTCTTTTTTAGATTTTTCCAATCCGATAAAAGCAGGATAAGTGGCTTTCTGGTTGCGTGCGTCTTCACCCGGATTTTTTCCTAAAACTTCAAAACTTCCAACTTCATCTAAGATATCATCAACTATTTGATATGATAAGCCGATATTGATTGCAAAATTTCCCAGTGTGAGACGAACATTTTCTTCGGCGTTATCAAAAGCACATGCAAGTTCCATTGCTGCTTGTAAAAGAGCACCTGTCTTTTTTAGATGAATATAGCGTAAGGTTGTGATATTTACTTTCTTTTTTGCTGAAATAATATCTACAGCTTGACCACCAATCATCCCACGAGTTGATACTGCTCTTGTAAGAATTTGAATACATTCTAAAGCTAATTTTGGTTGTTTAATATCTGCCAAAATCTCAATAGCCCTGGTGATAAGAGCATCACCTGCTAAAATTGCTGTAGCTTCGCCAAATTTAACATGACAAGTCGGTTGACCTCTTCGTTCTGAAGAATTGTCCACACTTGGTAAATCATCATGAATAAGTGAGGCTGTATGGATGAATTCCAATGCACAAGCAGCCGGAAGTAATCTTTTTAATCTTCCAATATTTTTTCTTCCGATTAGCATTTCATAAGCAGCAAACATCAAAATTGGTCTTAAGCGTTTTCCTTCTGTAAAAACGCTGTAGCGCATAGCTCCGTGAATCTCCGGTGGATATTGGTCTTTTGGCTCCAAATATTCATCCATTGCACTTAATAATATCTTTTCTCTACTTTTAAAATATTCTTGAATTAACAATTTTTACCTCTTTTATAATAATGGTAAGGCAATTCTTTTGCCTATTTTAGCAGATTCATACATGGCAAGAATAAGCTCTAAAGATTTTCTGCCTGCTCTTCCGTCTGTAGATGCTT
Source organism: Candidatus Cloacimonadota bacterium (assembly GCA_027064945.1). Taxonomy (GTDB): domain Bacteria; phylum Cloacimonadota; class Cloacimonadia; order Cloacimonadales; family TCS61; genus DAOWES01. The sequence continues at coordinate 4,997 of JAMOPB010000116.1, read as the reverse complement.
CTGCATTTCCTTTTAATACTTCTACTACATTCTCCAAATATCCTTTATGCCCGAAACCATAGACACTAGTTGGATCTGTAGCTGCTGTTTCTATTAATTTATCATCATCGTCATAATCTTGGAATTCCCATTTTTCGATTTTATTTACAGCAATTCCTCCGATTTTCACAGTGCCTTTTTCTCCCATAATAGTAATTGAACCTTCCCAATTTTTGGGGAAAGTATTCATTGTTACTTCTACAGTTCCCAAAGCACCATTTCGGAAACGAATAATTCCTGTTCCCATGTCTTCTGCTTCAATTGTATGATTTAATGTGGCAGTAAAAGCCATTACAGAATCTACAGGTCCCATTAACCATTGGATTAAATCAAAATAATGAGAAGCTTGATTCATAAATGCTCCACCATCAAATTCCCAAGTACCACGCCATTTTGCCAGATCATAATAAGATTGTGGCCGTGTCCATCTTACAGTAGCATTTGCACTAAATAATCTACCAAATCTACCTTTATCAATAGCTTTTTTCAAAAGTTGGATAGGTGGATTTTGACGATTTTGTTTCACAACAAATAAATGAACTCTATTATTATCACAGGCTTTTACCAAAGCATCCGCATCTTTTAATGTAATGCCCATTGGTTTTTCTGTGATAACATGGATTTTTCTTTCTGCAGCAGCAATTCCCATTTGCGGATGTAAACCACTTGGTGTGCAGATAAGAACTGCATCAATATTTTCTTTATCTAACATATCGATATAATCAGTGTAATAATTTTTCACATTATATTTTTCAGCTGCATCTTTAGCTCTTGATTCGATGATATCAGAGCAACAAATAATTTCTGCACCATCGATTTCCGCTATTGCTTCAAAATGTTTGCTTGATATTCTTCCGCAGCCAATTAATCCAAAATTAATCATTATGACCTCTTTATACTATTTTTTCGTCAGACAAATATTAAATAGAATATTTGCTGTCAATAAATTAGTTAGATTCCGAAAAGGTAGTATTTTGAAATATGTAGGTTAGAAGAGTAATTCGTTTTTTATGAAAATTGTTTGGTTATTTTTATCTGAAGATTGAACAGGTGAAGATTTGTATCCTGAAGTGATAGAATAATGTTTCAATAATTTCCATTGAAAATTTATAAAAGAGCCAATTGTTTCTTCTTCATTATAAGTATCTAATCTAATGCCTGCAGAGCAGGAAAAATTTTCTGAAAATGCTAAATCCGTGTCGATATTTACTAGCCAATAATCATCATCGAAACCATATTCTTCAGTATTCAAATATTGGATGTGATCTGAAGTTATTCTGATGGAAGTAAATTTATTTATCTCGGAAGAAATAGCGCCTTGTAACCAATACATATCAAAGCATTTTTCTTCACTATAAACAAGAGCTTTTAGCTTACTAAATCTGAAGTCCGGTACAAACCAACCATAATTATACCAAATACCGCTTATAGTGACAATGTATTGATCGTAGAATTTGTTTATGTAGAATTCATCTTTAATGGTAGAATTTAAACTTACAGCAAAGTTATAGTTAGTGGAAGATGTAATAGAACTAGAAATGAAACGGTTTATATTCTTATGCTCATCTAAACTATTTTCCGAGCAGAATGTGAAGTTAGAATAAATTTTCCTTAATTTAAATTTATTGAAAGAAGCTCTGTGAGTAAAGTCCAATTTAAAAGTTTCAATATTGGTTTCATAAACAAGTCCCATCTGAGCTCTGTAATCTTTGCTTGTTTGCTCGTAATTAATGGCTAATGAATTTTTATGTGAATCTAAGTTGTATCCGATAGCATTGTTATAACCTTGTTTTGAATTAGATGAATTTGATAAATATGAAAGATTGGATTTTAACCAGACGGAATTACCCGAAGCGAATTCCCAGACCGGTTTTATATGAAAAACTTCATTATGATATTCATTGTCAGAATTACTTCTGCTCAATAATGTTATTTCGCTGGAAAAAGTATCATTTTTTGGTTTGAAGGCAATGATGTTATATAAATCATCATCATTTGTAGTGTATGTGAAAGAAGTAGAATCAGATGTTGCATATGTATCTGTGATTTTGGTGTCTTTTGATGATAACAATCCGAAGGAGAAATTTTCCCAATTCCCATTAAATTTTATTGCATATTGAGGTTGCATAATTCGTCGGCTATAGAAAAGATCATTTGTTGCGTTAAATACATTAAAATCTTGTATGAAAAAATAACGATTTTCTGTTAGAGAATTTGGGTACTTTAGATTGTAAATATCGGTAACTGTATCTAATGGGACATCACTGAAATCGGGATTATAAGATAATTTTAATTTTGTAGAAGCAGTTGGATCGAGAGAAAAATCAGCACCGTAATCAAAATCATTTGAATTGCTGTCTTGTAGATTGAAATTGTTTATTAAATAGGGTCTGATAAAAATATTTAAATTTCGAGCAAGTTTATCTTTGATTAATATTTCTTGTGCATTTTGGAAATAAGATTTTCCCATGTTAGTCGACAGAGCCGGATATGAATATGTTGCGTCTGAATATTTTTCATATCTGTTTAAAATGATTTTCCAAATTTGTTCAGAATTTCCATTAAATCTAAAGTTGTTTACCGGGATTTTTGCATCAACAATCCAAAGGGAATCTGAAAAAACGGATTCATAAGAATATTTACTATTCCAAGATACCTCGATAGATAGATCCTTTTTCCGAACATAATCTATCTTGTTTTTATAAGGGAAAAATTTAAAACCGTAGGCAAAATCGTTTTGAGTAATAATCTCACAAGATAAATAATCTGATTCCGGTTGCCGTTCTCTTGATGTGAAATTTCCTTTTTGGAAATTTTTATCAATGCTAGCTTCCCAATGCAGATAGATGAAATTATGATCATAGGAAATGTAGCATTTGGTTTGTTTATCCAATTTTGTGAAATCTGCCGGTTCGGTTTTTTGAAAATCATCAAAATAGATTTGATTTTCAAATTTAGAATCAGCTGTTGTTAACTCAGCTATAGAAAAAGCTCTTATAATAATAAGTAATAAGGAAAATATAAGAATTATTTTATTCATTTGCAACAAAAGAGTATCCTTTGAATTTGACTAAATCAATACAAACATCTACTATCTCAGGGTTTAAAGATATTCCACTTAAATCTGTGATTGTTTGAAGTGCTTTGTCCACTCCCAATGCCGGTCTATATGGTCTATGAGAAACCATAGCTTCCACAATGTCTGCAACTGCTAAGATTTGAGCTTCCAATAAAATTTCTTCTCTTTTTAAACCTCGCGGATATCCTGATCCATCAATTCTTTCGTGATGTTGATAGACAATTTCTGCGATTGGCCAAGGAAATTCAATTTTACTTAAAAGTTCATAACCAACAGTGCTATGGGATTTTATAACTTCATATTCATACGGCGTTATGTTGCCGGGTTTTGCTAAAATATCGGAAGGGACAGCTATTTTGCCTATATCATGAATAATGCCGGCGAATTTTAGTCCCTCGAACTGAGCTTGAGTAACATTTAATTCTCTTGCAATTGCTAGTGATAAATCTTGAACACGTTTCTGATGTCCTGCCGTATATGGATCTCGTTTTTCAGATGTATTTGCCATTGCCATAATGATGTCTTCAGTAGCTTTTTGCAACATGACAAAGCTTTTGCGTATGTTTTCTTTGGCAGTGATTTGAGCGGTTGTGTCAATAATAACTAAAACAGCTCCATCAAAAAGATGATCATCACCAAGGGGAACTCCACGTAGTTCATAATGATGTATAGAATTATTGATTTTATTTGTAAATTCTCTTTTTATCTCTTTTTTGTCTTCCAATGAATTCATAAACTCATCAATATCAAGTGAATTATCTGTTCTTAAGTCTAATATGCTTAACGCATTGCCTGATTTTGGATGCAATAATTTTTTTGCCTCCAAATTATAGAATTCAATATCCCAATTAACATCTAATTTAATTATCGCTGCCGGAGAATGCTCTAAAACCTCTTTGTTAAATTCATAAAGGTTCCTGAACTTTTTCTCAGATAATCTTATGTCTTTGGTCTGAGAATCTACTAATTGTTGTAAAGATTCTGTTAAAGCTTTTAGATTTTTTTCTGATTTTTGCAGCAACATATCATTTAATTTTAATTTGATTACTAAATACACACTTATCAGGATGAAAAGTCCTAAAAAAATTGATGAAACTATTACAAATACTTCGATCTGATTTTCCACGATGAAAAAACTCCTCCTAACCAGAATACTTGGCTTATTAATGTTGACATTTGTCTAAATCTCCAATTTCTTAAAAAACCGAATAACTGAGAATTACTAGCTAGTGTGTCAAGGCTAAATAACATTATGAAGCCTGAGAATATAAAGAATGCTTCTATATTTTGGATAAAATTATCTTGGTTCAAAATTTCTCTTAGTATCCATATTGCTCCAAAAGCGATTAATATTTGGACATTAAAGTCTGTTACATTTATAGGTTTGTAATCCCATTTAATAGAGGAAATAACACCAGCCAAGATAACCGGAATTGATAGGACAGCGATCGTTATTATATAATAGTCATGATATTTTTCATGAAGTCCCTTGATGCTATATAAGATAGATAAAATCATTACTATTTCAAAAATAACTATTACTATCCAAAAAATTATGTATATTTTTGGATGACTATCTCCTATGAACATACTGGTATTCCAAATAACATGTATAAAATTGAAACCTAAGAAGTACAATACAGCTTTTTTATTGAATCCTTTAAATTTATTTTGGTTAAACCAATATGACCATAAAATAAGGTTTAGAATTCTTAGAAGGGCTGAACCATATAAATTTATAAAATCTAGCATATTTTAGTCGTTAGAATCATCATCTTTTTTCACAGGATAAAAATCACTCCAAGGGCGAGGTTTGATATCGCCTTGAGTAGCGAAAAGTTCATTTGAAATTTCAGTTTCAGCAACGTTAGTACCTAAT
>JAMOPB010000115.1 GCA_027064945.1 Candidatus Cloacimonadota bacterium | reverse complement strand
ATGAAGAAGAAAAGATACAAGCAGACCGCAAAAAAAGTCAGGATTTTTACGCCGAAGAGCTTAAAGATTACGTCACTTTCCAAAAACGTAATGAAAATGCTACAAAAAGCCTCACCTATTTTCCTATCGTTTTTCGCTCCTACGAAGAGATGGATGCTGTCCGTACCGCATTGAGAGAAAAAGAGATTGCTGCGCGTCAATACTTTTATCCATCCCTTGATACAATTCCATATGTAGAAAAGAGAGAGCCGATGATCAACTCGAGAGATCTTGCAAGTCGAATACTTGTCATACCGATGCATTCGGGCGTAGAACCCTTGGTGAGCCAGACCGTCAAAGAGACAGTTACAAAATTTCGCAACGACTAAAACCGGAGAAAAATATGACAGTGGGAAGCAATCAACCCTATTTATTTCCATATATCGGATATTGGCAGCTCATGAATATGTCGGATGTCTATGTCATTTCCGACAGTATGCAATATATTAAAAAGGGCTACATCAACCGAAACAATATCCTAGTCGACGGAAAACGCCATCTCATCACGCTGGAAGTATTGGGCGTAAAAACGGAAAAAAACATCAACGAAGTGACAGTAGGAAACAACAAGAAAAAAATACTCAAATCGATTTTCCACGCATATAAAAAAGCTCCCTATTTCGAAGAAGTCTACCCGATGATCGAAAACATCATGAATTATGATGAAAAAAATCTCGCGAAATTTTTGGGACACTCCATCAAGAAGATCGCCGCTTATCTGGATATAAAACCCAAATTCATCTATCTAAGCGATCTGCAGGGAGAGACCCCACTGCGCGCGCAGGCAAGAACTATCGACATCTGTAAGCGTGTCAATGCCGACCATTATATCAATGCCGTAGGCGGACAAAAGCTATACAGCAAAGAAGATTTTGCGGAAGAAGGAATAAAACTCGAATTTCTGCAAACAGGAGATATAAAATATAAACAGTTTGGAAACGAATTCGTACCCAATCTTTCGATAATAGATGTTATGATGTTCAATTCTCAAGATGAAACGAAAAAAATGCTGGGAGAGTGTACACTAATATGACCCTTATGAATAAAATAGATTTCCGCACCGAATCATTATCCAAAGAAGCAATTCTGGATTTTTTACAGAAAAATGCACAAGATCATTATGTAGATTTGAATTTATTGGTCGATCTTGAGAACTATGCAATAAAATTGAGTGAAAAAGCTTTGCATTTTACAGCATATAATGGCAATACATTGATTGGATTGAGCTCTTGCTATTTTAATAATCTAAACTCCAAGATTGGATATATTTCTGGAATTTCCATTTCCAAAGATTATCGCCGTATAGGAATTGGGAGTCAACTGGTTGACAAACTGACACAATATGGAAAAGATACGAGATTCAAGCAATTGCAAGTAAAACCAGATTGCAAAAATACGATATTGATCGATTTTTTTCAAAAAAATGGTTTTTCAATTCAAGGCAGACACGAAAGCAGATGCCTTATGAGTAAAACTTTATCCAAATAAATCTAACTTTTAAAAGGAAAAAAAATGAAAGTTTCAGATTATATTGCAAATTTTTTGGCAGATAAAAATATAGATAAGGTTTTTGGCTATATCGGAGGAAATAACGCACATATATTCGATTCCATCCACAACCACCCTAATATGGAAATTGTCAATCTACGACATGAGCAGGGTGCCGGCTTCGCTGCCGAAGGATATGCAAGAGCCACAGGAAAAACCGGTGTCGCCACAGTTACCAGTGGCCCAGGGGGAACCAATTTGGTGACGCCCATATCGAGTTGCTTTTTGGACTCCATTCCCGCTCTTTTTATCGTGGGGGACATAAACTCTTTCGAGAGAGACAAATCCAAAGGTATGCGACAAATCGGTTTTCAGGATATTGATATAGCCAGTATCGTCAAGCCCATAACAAAACACGCGGTTTTCATAGACGATCTTCATGATCTGCGTTATGAACTTGAAAAATCGCATTATCTGTCCCAAGAAGGCAGAAAAGGGCCAACTCTTGTATGCGTGCCCGTAAACTTCCAGTATCAGGAAAATTATGAACCCGAAAACGAAAGATCGTTTTTTGAGAGCGAAGAGTTTAAAATATTAAATAGACCCTTGACAATCTCCGGCGACGAGATAGATAAAGCGGTAGACCTGATAAATCATGCCAAACGGCCTATTATTCTAGCCGGGCACGGCATTAGGCTTTCAGCGGCCGAAGAGGAATTTCTCAAACTTCTACAAAAAACAAATATCCCAATTGTCCATTCGCTCATGGGGAAAGATATTGTCAAATCCGATTATGAGTACAATCTTGGATTTATTGGCAGGTGGGGCAACAGATACGGAAATCTTGCACTAGCAAGTGCCGACTTGATTATAGCTCTTGGCACGAGAATCGACACGCTTCAAACCGGCAGAAATACAAAAGAGTTCGCAAAAAATACAAATATTATACAAGTTGATATCGATCCTAACGAATTAGGCAAAAGAATTCCTGTAAACCTTACAATTCTTGGGGACACCAAGGATTTCTTGAAAAAACTAAACGATCGAAAGCTGGAACTCAGCATAGACAAATGGCTTGAGAAAGTAACAAATTTCAAAAAAAGGTTCCCTCATCACCGCGAAATAGATGGCAAAGAGAAGCTGGGCAACAAAATTGTGTCATTGATTTCCGAAAATTCCAAAGAGGGAGACATCTACTGCATAGACGTAGGCGAAAATATGATGTTGGCAGCTCAGGCAATAGATGTGAAAAAAAACCAAAGAGTCCTCTTTACGGGAGGGCTTGGCTCGATGGGCTTTTCCCTTCCTGCAGCAATTGGAGCGTCGATAGGCACGGGCCAAAGATCCATTGTCATTTCAGGTGACGGTGGAATGCAGATGAATATTCAAGAACTTGAAGTTATCCATAGCAGAAATCTTCCCGTTAAAATCTTTATTTTCAACAACTCTATGCTCTATATGGTCAGTACTATGCAGGATGCATTTCTAGACGGCAGACATACTGGCACAAAAGAAGACTACAGCGCACCTGATTTCAAAAAAGTTGCCGATGCATACGGAATCGAAAGCCACAAAGCTTCAAATATGGAAGAAATAAAAGATATCATCGACAAATCCCTGCAAAACGATAAACCGGAAATTGTCGAAATAATAATACCGAGCAAGAAGATGGCCGTGTCACCGCTTCTGGATTATTCTCGACCGTTTGAAGACATGATGCCACATTTAGATGAAGATGAATTAAAAAAACTCATGGAACAAAAAGATTTCTAAATATACCGAAATTCCTCCTATGAAGATATCATCATGAACAGTGAACTGAAATCGCAAGGCTATCGTGCAGTTTTTTGGGATTTATTTGGCAAGCTTGCAAGAAATGGCACAGGCTTTGTAGTTACAGTAATTCTTGCAAGGCTTCTTGAGCCATCTGAATTTGGTTTAGTGGCAATGGTTATGGTTATAATTGGAATTGCATTTATTTTTAGCGATGTTGGATTAGGATCTGCACTCATTCAGCGGAGAAGAATTTTACCTATTCATTATAGCTCCGTATTTTACTTCAATATTTTTATTGGCTCCATATTAACAATAATTATATTTTTAGCTTCTCCATGGATTGGTGAATTTTATAAAAATGAGGCTATCATACCCCTTGCCAAAGCAATGTCTTTACTTTTTCTCATCAATTCATTCAGCAGTGTTCAAAATAATAAATTACGCAAAGAGCTCAATTATGCCGCTTTAGCTAAAGCCAATGTTGGTGCCGCTGTTTCAAGTGGTAGCATCGGGATCGCTCTGGCACTTTGTGGCGCAGGTGTCTGGAGCTTAGCGATGCAAGCTCTCTCTCGAGGCATTATTTACAATATCCTAATTTGGAATGCATCAAAGTGGATCCCAAATCTTACTTTTTCCATTAAAGCATTAAAGCAATTATGGGGATTCGGTTTTCGCATGTTTCTCTCTGGGCTTCTTGAAATCATATACTCTCGAATAGATGTCATAATTATTGGAAAACTTTTTTCGCCGGCAACATTAGGTTTTTTCGATCAGGCAAAACGTCTCAACGAACTTATTGTTCAATATACATCCGGAAGCATTATGGCCGTTCTCTTTCCTGTTTTAAGCAAAATCCAGCACGACTTATCAAAATTCCAGAAGGTTTCGATAAAAGCATTAAGTATTTTAAGTTTTTTGGTTTTTTACACGATTGGTGCTCTATATGTTGTTTCGCATGATTTAATCATTCTCTTGCTTACTGAAAAATGGTTACCGTCAATTGCATATTTTAAAATAATTTTATTGGGTGCTTTTGCATACCCTTTGAGCGCGCTACTAGTCAATATATTAAGCAGTAGAGGTAATTCAAAAAAATTCTTGGAACTTGAAATCTATAAAAAGATCATACAAACCATAAATTTCTATATCGGTTTTTTATATGGAATAAATGGCTATCTATACGGTCTTGTTGTTGTTGCTTTTTTATCGATTGGCCTCAATATATGGTTTGCATCTCGTGAAATTTTATTGCCCTTTACGGTATTCATATTTCCAATTCTTCTGCAAATGGCAATTGCAATCTTTTCATCTTTTTTTACATTTTATATTCTTAATCCACTTAATCTTTCAGGTATAATAGCTATTATGATAAATGGTATATTGTTCTCGATCTTGTTTTTCCTGATTAATTGGGGCGCAAAAACTCCGTCAGCTCAATATATAACGACAGAAATCTCATCTTTTATAAAAAAAGACAATAAATAAAGATACTATTATGATAAAAAGATCCGAAAAAGAAATTACAAAAAAGTGGAAATACCAATCAGACAAGCCATTGGTGAGCTGTTGCTGTATTTCATACAATCATGAGAAATACATCGAAAGTGCTCTAGATAGCATCTTAATGCAAAAAACAAACTTTCCTTTTGAAATCATAGTCCGAGACGATTGTTCCACCGATCAGACACAAAATATAATCAAGAAATATGCAATAAAATTCCCATCTATCATTAGGCCAGTATTGGAGCAAGAAAATCAATACTCAAAAGGGGTCAATCCCGGCTTGGCAACATTTAAGCATGCAAAAGGAAAATACATCGCCATACTGGAATGTGATGACCACTGGACAGATTCAAACAAACTGCAAAAACAGGCAGATTTTCTTGAAAAAAACAAAGACTATATTATAAGCTATCATGACTGCAACCTTATTGACGAAAATGGACGGCTCATATCCAATACTATCAACCCCTCTTTGAAAGACTACTCTTCGGATGAATTAAAATGCGGGGATGTATTTATCCATCCCAATACCACCCTTTTTAGAAATATCGATATCAGTTTTCCTAAAATATTTGATGAAGTTTTAAATGGAGATATCGTGTTATTTCATCTTTTAGGTTTTTATGGAAAAGGAAAATTTCAAACCGATATAAAAAATTCTGTGTACAGAGTTCATGGCAAAGGTATATGGAGCAGCTTAGACAGAATACAGAAGATGAAAAATAATGTAAAAACAAAACAGGCATTACAAATGAACCTTTCAGATCGTCCGGAATTGGTGCAAAAAATTGACAGAAACATAAGACGTTCTTTGTTTTCCCATCTACGCCAATCCCTTACTGAAAGAGACTTTATAGCATATTTTGAAATAATAAAATATATTTTATCGAACAAAAAAATCGATAACCGGATTTTATTGGGACACCTAAAAGATCTTTTTGGTCGTCTTCAAAAAAAATTGGCTGCCAAGAGATGAGTTCTCTGCCAAAAGTTTCAGTACTGATTCCCATGTATAATGCTGAAAAATTTATTGGTGAAACACTCGAATCTGTTCTGAACCAAACATACAAAAATATTGAAATTATCATCGTAGATGACGAATCATCCGACAACAGTTATGAAGTCGCTCAAAAGTACTGTGACAAAAATAAGAATATAATTTTGTCTCAACAGAAAAATCAAGGCCCTGGCGCTGCAAGAAATAAAGCCTTTAGTCTCTCTTCCGGGGAGTATATACAATATTTAGATGCTGATGATCTTCTTGCACCGGATAAAATTGAATTACAGATAGATGAACTTCAAAAACATCATGATAATATTTTTGTTTTTGGAAGCGTAGCTGAGTTCAAAGTAAATACTGATAATGCTTATTTCCAAAACTTCTATTACTTTAAAGACTATAATGATCCAATTAACTTCCTTGCAGATTATTGGGGCACTGGAGGAATGATACAAATAGCATCTTTGCTAATACCTAGAAAATCTGTTTTAAAAGCAGGTAAATGGAATGAAGATTGGATTTTAAACGAAGATGGTGAATTTATCTCACGAATAATTAAAGAATCCAATAAAGTTGTGTATTTAAATAATGCTGTCTCTTACTACAGAAAAGATAATACAGGTAGTTTAAATAGCCAAAGAACAGAAAAACACTATCGCTCCCAACTGGAGTCCTACTCATCCTATTATAAAATGTACAAACAGAAATTTCCAGGATCAGATCGCCTGCGTATAGCATTGGCAAAGCGATATTCTCGTGTAATATTTAATATGTATCCGAATTACGATTTATTGATGAAAAAGGCCGAAGAGCAGTTATGTTTACTGGGTTATAAACAACCGATACCCGTTGGAAGTAAAAAATTTGTGTTGCTTGCCAAATGTATTGGGATCTATAATGCACTCTTTATTCAGCATTGGACACGGAAATTTTTTCAAAAGTGAGGCTTTAAAAGGTAGAAAAATGAAAATTTTGCTATATATCAGCTCATTGACATCAGGTGGAGCAGAAAAAGTCGCCAGCATGATGGCAGATTACTGGGCTGAAAAACACAATATTATTTTGTTGACAGACTCATTCCCAAAAGATGATTTTTTCAAAGTAAATAAAAAAGTCAAAAGAGTATCTACAGGTTTTAAAGTTTCGGAAAAGAGACTTTTTAGAAAATTATTATTACATTTCTCAGGCCTCAAACATCTGAGAACTGTCATTAGAAAAGAAGACCCGGATGTCATCATCAGCCATATGGACGTCACCAATGTTAGGGTTTTATTGGCTACAATGGGTTTGAACGTTCCAGTAATTGTCGAGGATCACAACAATCCAGAAATGAAAGGTATGCCACAGCCGTGGAAATTTCTAAAACCTCTCACATACAAATATGCGTATAATATTGTGCTTCTGACAAAAGATCTTTTAAACTATTATCCTAAAAATCTTTATGATCACAATAAAATAGTTTTCATCCCAAATCCATTGAATATTCCAGTTGAAAAATCCCATTCTAATGAATATATATTAAAAAACCCTACATTTATTGCCCTTGGAAGTCTTACAGATCAAAAAGGTTTTGATATTTTATTGAGGGTGTTTAAAAAAGTACTGAAAAAAAAGCCAGAATGGCATTTAACCATTTTAGGAGAAGGGCCAAAACGCGCAGCGCTGGAAAAACTATCTATTGAATTGGGAATTGAAAATAATGTTTTCATGCCGGGCCGAGTCAAAAATCCATATTCAATACTGAAAGAGGCAGATATTTATGTTATGTCTTCTAGGTACGAAGGCTTTCCTGTCGCACTGTGCGAAGCAATGGGCGTTGGTTTACCATGCATAAGCTTCAACTGCCCTACAGGACCAGCAGACATTATAATACACAACAAAAATGGTTTGCTCATAGACTATCTCAATGAAGAAAAGCTTGCAAATGCGATGGCAGATCTTATTGAAAATCCAGAAATAAGAAAAAAATTCTCCAAAGAAGCATTGAAAATCAATGAGACGCTGAATATCAACAATATTATGCATAAGTGGAATAAACTGATATGCGATTCAATTTCAGAAAGAAATTAAAATATATGACGTCTCGGAAAAAAATTCTATTTTTTTTACCTCAACTTGACCCTGGAGGAGCTGAACGAGTAACGATAAATATTATTCGATTACTTGATAAAAATCTTTTCGATATACATCTAGCTACTCTTAATTTGAATGGGCATTATTTGGATTTTATACCCAAAGAAGTTGAACTTCATGAATTGAATGTTTCAAAAACACTTTTTTCAATTCTTAGACTTAGAAAGGTAATAGAAAATATTCAGCCGGATGTACTCTTTTCATCTTTATTTCGAAGTCATATAGCGTGTGATATGGCATTGATTGGAATGAAAAACAAACCATTTACAGTCTTCAGGAGCCCAAACTCACCTAAGTTGATTTTAAAGAACAGACAAATGGGTCCTCTTTACAAATACCTACTGGAACATGCTTACCAAAGAGCAAATATTTTACTTGCCCAAACGCCAGAAATGAAACAAGAAATTGCCTACTATCATAATATAGCGGAGAATAAAATTATTATATTTATTAACCCTTTGGATATTGAGCATATCAAATCTAACCTTTTAAATATAAAAAATCCTTTTGATAAAAATTTTATTAATATTATTGCTTCAGGCAGACTCTCTTATCAAAAGGGTTTTGATATATTAATCAAAGCTTTTAAACCGGCAGTAGAAATTAATAATAAACTTCATTTACACATCATTGGTGAAGACGATGGTGAAGAAAAAAATTTAAAATCCCTTGTCAAAAAACTTTCATTGGAAAAAAATGTACATTTTCTCGGTTTTCAGAGTAATCCATACAAATTTTATTATTTTTCTGATCTCTATATTCTTTCCTCAAGATGGGAAGGGCTACCTAATACCGTTCTTGAGAATCTTTATCTCAATAAACCTATTATTGCAACCAAATGCATACCTTTTATGGCAAATTTGATAAGTAATGGCAAAAATGGCCTACTTGTAGATGTTGAAAATATTGAACAATTGACAAAAGCAATTCTAAATTTTAAAAATATAAGACCAAACAGGATAAAAAATGAAAAACAAAATGAAGATATAAATAAATTATTTTTAGATTTCTGCACAGGTACAGCTAATTGTTTTAGAGGAAAAACATGAAAGACAACAAAAAAATTGAAGCATATGATGGAAAATATTTTTGGCAATCCAAGGGCAACAAAATCTATAAGACTTTGACCATAAATGAAATGAAAGCAAAACCATATATTACAGTTCCCAACAAATATGCAAAGCATTCTTTTCGTTTGATTGATCGATTTTTACGAACAGGAATTCACAATATTATTCCTTTGAAAGATGGTTGCATCGTTGTCGTAAAAAAGAAATTTTTAATTTATACTGATAATAAACTAAAAAAAATTATCACTATTCCCAAAGGGAGTAGACCATTGCGAAATGGGATAGCTCTAATAGGCAATACACTTTTTTTCGGTGATTATTGGGGAAACAAGGAAAAGGAAAAAGCAAAGATATATAAATTGGATTTAACAACTTTTCATTTAGAGTCCATATTGTCGCTTAAGGCTAGGCATATTCATTTTGTGATTCCCGGAAAAGAAGGAAATGAATTAATTATTGGAACAGGAGATAAAAATAATGAATCCAAAATGCTTTTTTTTAATTATAGAAATGGAAAAATAAAATATATCGGGAAAGGATCTCAAAAATATCGAGCTGTCAGTGTAATACAATATAAAGAATTTATAATCTGGGGAACGGATGCTCCTGACGAACAAAATTATATATATAGGTACAATAAGAAGACTAATTCCATTGAAATGATTCGAGAGATAGAAGGCCCCGCTTATTTCAGCACAACGACGAAAGATGGAGAATTGTATATAGGTACGACTATAGAAAATAAAAATAAACATCGAGCAATTCTTTACAAATCGACTAATGGCATAGATTGGTACCGGAAAAAAGAATTTAAAAAGGATATTTTTAATGAGAAATATCTTGGCTATGGTGTAATTGAATTTATTAATGGGCAGGAAAAATTGAATGAGCTGTATTTCACCTCAATTAATATGAAAGAAATCTAAAATATAATAATCGGGGGAAATTTGAAGTTATTAATAATGGGTCCAAGATTTATTAAAAATAGACGTGATTTGGCATGCGGAACAACCGTTTTGTTTGAAGATTTATTAAAACATCTTGATAAGATGAATGTTCAATATATCATTATTGATACTCATAAAAAAAATTACAATAATATTTTCCATGCTTATTTTTCTATTTTATATCAATTACTAGTCAAACAAAGAGATTGTACGCACATCTCTTTGCATAGTTCCCGTGACTATATGTTCTTAGGAATTATTATAATCCTTTTAGGGAAATTTTTTAATAAAAAAACATCTTTGAGAAAATTTGCAGGAGAAGCAGAAAGTGAGTATAAAAATGCGGGTATTCTGAAAAAATTATATATGAGAACAATTTTTACAAACTTTGATCTTTTGTTTGCAGAAACCAAATATTTGGTTTCTTTTTTTTCCAAAATGAATAAAAATACTATATGGTTTCCCAATTCCAGAAACAGAACTTTAAAACCAAACTTGCCAAGAAAATTTAGAAAAAGATTTGTTTTTATCAGTGGCGTAATAAAAGAAAAAGGCATAGAAGAGATTTTGAAAGCTGCTAGAGAACTTGACGAAAGCTATACAATAGAAATTTATGGAGCACTTTTCAATAATGAATATACAGAAGAAGATTTTGAAAATGAAAAAGTTCCCTACAAAGGTGCACTACAAGCGGAAGAGGTAATACCGACATTAAATGAATTTGATGTGCTGTTGCTTCCCAGCTACAAAGAAGGCTATCCTGGAATCATCCTTGAAGCTTATTCAATAGGTTTGCCCGTTATTGCTACTAATTTAAAAGGGATTAGTGAAATTGTTGATGAGTATAAGACAGGGGTACTCATCGATCCTCAAAATGTTCAGCAGCTGATTGATGCAATAAAATATTTTGATAATGTAAATTATATAAAAATGTCAAATAATGCTTATAAAAAATTTGATTTATTTCGATCAGATAATAGATCTCAAGAATTTATTAAGGTTCTTGAAAATGCTTAGATTTTTCAATACTATCAGGTATCTAAAATTAAAACAGATATATTATTATTTTTATTATAATATTCGAAAAAAAATAAGGAATAAAAGAAATTTTTCCCACTCACCTACAGTGATTAATGAGATAATTTCTGCTCCGCTTACATTGATTCCTTCTATACCACCTTCACACACAGTATACAATGATGGAAAATTCCATATATTAAATAAAACGAAACACTTTGAACATCCAATAGACTGGAATTTTCATGATTATGGGAAATTATGGACATATAATCTCAATTATTTCGACTTTCTCAATCAAAAAAACATATCATCAAAAGATGGTCTATCTCTTATCAATGACTATATTAAACAACTTTCATACATTGAAGATGGATTGGAACCTTATCCAATTTCCTTAAGAGGTATTAACTGGATAAAGTTTTTGACACGTTATAAAATTAAAAAAAAAGAAATCGACACATCACTTTATGCTCAATATTTAATTTTAATGGACAACATCGAATATCATTTAATGGGAAATCATCTTCTTGAAAATGCATTTTCTCTTCTCTTTGCTGCCCACTACTTTAGGAGCAATTTATTTTATAGCAGGGCCAAAGAACTTCTATTCATGGAACTTGAAGAGCAAGTTTTAAATGATGGTGCCCATTTCGAATTAAGCCCTATGTATCATCAAATTATGCTTTATAGAATACTTGATTGCATTAATCTGGTCAAAAACAATCGCTGGAAAGATGACAATTTATTGAGTTTGTTAAAAGAAAAAGCTTCTATAATGCTGGGGTGGCTAAATATCATGACGTTCAAAAACGGAAACATTCCTCTCTTTAACGATAGTGCATTTAGTGTTGCACCTAATACCCGGGAACTAAATACATATGCAGAAAGTTTAAATATAAAACCAAAATATTTAAAATTATCAGATTCAGGTTATCGAAAAGTTGAATTTGACCATTATGAAATGGTCGTCGATATTGGCAATATCGGTCCTGACTACATACCAGGGCATGCCCATAGTGATACTTTCAATTTTGAGTTATACATTGATGGTAAACCATTTATTGTCGATACCGGCACCTCGACTTATCAAGCAAGCAAAAGAAGAGATTTAGAGCGTTCCACTTTTTCACATAATACTGTCGAAGTTAACAGCACAAGCCAATCGCACATATGGGGAGGATTCAGAGTTGCTGAACGCGCTAAAATTACCTCATATAATGAATCTAATAATACAATAAAAGCAACTCACAACGGATATCGTAAATTTGGAGTTTTACATACTCGGAAGTTTCAATTTGATAATAATACCATAATCGTTTCAGATACTATTTCTAGTAATAAATCTACAGTTAATATTGCATACCTACATTTCTTTCCGGGAATTAAAGTTATAAAAAAAGGAAATAATCTATATTATAATGATATAATTTTGCAAATTTCAAAAGAAGTGATTAAAATCAAAATAGATGTTTATGAATATGCCATGGAATTCAATAAGACAAAAAAGGCGAATCTTGTCAAAATATTTTTTCTAAACAATTTGGAACTCAAAATAATCATTAATAAAAATAAAGGCCGCCAATGAAAACAATAAATTTTCTAACTTCACATTTCATACCCGAAAATACAGCCTGCTCAAATAGAGTGCTAGCTTTCGTAAGAAAACTGGGTGAAAAATACAAAATCAATGTGATATGTTTGACAGAAAAAGGATCATATCAAAAACATAATCATGTAAAATACAATAATAACATAGATATTTATTATGTTAATCAACAAAACTATGATGGAAGAAATTTTTTTAAAAGAGCTTTTTTTGAAATAATTTATATTCACAAACTTACTAAAATTACAACTGGCCTTTCTTCTGATTTAATTATAGCCACTTCACCATATATGTTTATGATCCCAATGGTTGGATTCCGCATGAAAGGGCCTAGAATAATCGATATAAGAGATTTAGTTTGGGAGTATCTTGATGATCGAGGGATTGTTAAAAAGATAATAAAATATACATTAAAAACAATTATGAAACAAAGTATCAAAAAATTTGATCATGTATCTGTAACAAATGATTATGAATACAATCTGCTAAAGAAAAAATATGGAATTAAAAATATAAATATAATTCCGAATGGAATAGAAAGAAATAAATTTAAACATCTTACATCTCTGCACTTAAACAATCAAAATGAACAAATAACTGTTACCTATGTTGGAAATTTGGGGCTTGCACAGAATCTTATGACTTTGGTAAAAGCCGCCGAACAATTACCTTCTATTAAATTTTTCATAATCGGAAGTGGTATAGAAGCAGTATCCATAAAAAACTACATAGATAGAATGGGAATACAAAATATAGAAATGACAGGAAAACTAACATGGCAAGAACTAAAAGATTATTATATGAAAACTTCCATTCTCTATGCGCAATTGGACCGGAAATTCATTTCAGCAATGCCATCGAAACTTTACGAATATGCAGCAATTGGACTTCCCATCATTTATGGAGGTGTCGGGCAGGCTGTTACATTTGTCAATCAACTTGAAAATGCAACCATCATAGAACCCAATGATGTTGATAGACTAGTCTATACTATTAAACGTTTGGCGAAATCACCAAAATATATTTCCGATGCAAATAGAAAACTAATTGAGAAATATTATATTAGAGAGAATTCTTCTGATGAAATTGTGTCAATTGTTGACAAAATTATATAATCAAAAAGGCGGTTTAAAATGAATATTTTAATAACTGGTGGAAGTGGATTCATCGGAACAAGATTGGTAGAGGATCTACTTAAAAATAATCACAACGTAAGAATATACGACAAAGTGACTAGTGAAAAATATCCTCATTTAGTTACAATTGGCGATGTCAGAGACAAGGATGCTTTAATAAAGGCATGTCGGGGGATTGATATTATCTATAATCTTGCTGCCGAACACAAAGATGATGTTACACCCAAATCACTTTATGCCGATGTAAATATCGGGGGAGCAGATAATGTTGTTGCTGCGGCACGATACAATAAAATAAAACGAATCATCTTTACAAGTTCCGTCGCAATTTATGGTTTAAATCGCGGTGAACCTGATGAAACTACCGATGCAAAGCCTTTTAATGAGTATGGCCGTACCAAATATGAAGCTGAAAAAATTTTCCTTCAATGGGCTAATGAAAATCAAGAAAATAGCCTTGTTATTGTAAGACCTGCTGTTATATTCGGAGAAAGGAATAGGGGGAATGTATACAATCTGATGAAACAAATTGCTAGCGGAAAATTTATCATGATAGGAAATGGAAAGAATAAAAAATCTATGGGGTATGTTGGTAATATAAGTGCTTTTCTCGCTTCAATGGCTTTTAGAAAATCTAAAAATATAGAAATATTTAATTTTGCCGGAAAACCAGATCTCAATACAAAGGAAATTGTAACAATTATCAGGAAGGAAATGGGTATTAAAGGCAAGATGTTTAGCTTACCCTACTTTATTGGACTTTCGGGTGGATACATTTTTGATATTTTTGCTCTTTTAACTGGAAAAAAATATCCGGTTAGTTCAATACGTATTAAAAAATTTACTGCGGAAACAACGGTATCAACAAAAAATCTTGAAAAGATAGGATTTAAAAACCCTTATACGCTTGAAGAAGGCTTAAAAAGAATGATACAAAGCGAATTTTTTCCAGAATTAAACTCATTACCAGAGTAAAAAAGCGAGAATATATGCTGTTAAAAACAATATCATATTTTTTTATACTTATAATAGTATGGGAATATTCATTACAATCTAATCCTTATATAATTGCAGCTTCTTTACCTTTATGGTTTTTTATTAAGTCTCCCTTTCCAATCAAACAAAATACCATATATTTCATAATTTCAGTTGCTTTTCTGACCTTATTTTTTTTGATAATGAACATTTTTCATGAACATATAAGTTACCAAAAACTCCATGATAGTTATATATTCAAAATAATTTATATAAATTACATTGTCATTCTTTTATTATTATTTTATTCCGATAAAATAGATTTGTTGCAAAAGAGTATTAATTTTGCATTATTTGTCTGTATAATAGTATTTTATTTTCAAACTATAGTATATTACACAACCGGTACATATATTGATTTTCTAGAACCTATTACCGGTGTATCACAAAGATACCAAATGTATTTTTCTGCTGCAGATCTTATAAGACCGACAAGCCTTTTCAATGAGCCCGGAAGTTATGCAGCAGGCACTCTTCCATTGCTTATTTTAAGCTATTTGACAGAAAAAAAATTAACCAAATTACATATTTTCACATTATTATCTTATTATCTTTCATTCTCCTTCTTTGCTATTATTGAAGCAACACTTTTTATCTTCACTGTGGTAATGCTAAAATATGATTTTAAACTGTCTTTAAAGAATATATCCATTATATTTTTGTTATTTTCTATGCTCAGTATTGTGACAATAGGCTTAAATGATTACATTAAATTAAGAACCGATCCTTCCAAAAAACAAGTGGCAGGCATTTCACAACGTTCTCATATTCTCAAATATTGGCTTTCACTCGATAGTAAAAATATTTTATGGGGACAAGGATTTGCCCAAACAAAATTTAAATCATATGTTACAGAAGACAATGGGCTCGCTTTCAAACTGATTTTTGAGTATGGCATTACATCATTTCCGATGTTTGCATTTATTTTCTTTATTTCATGGGGGCAAGCATTATTTTTCACTTTTATTCTGTTGCTAACAAAATTGACATATTTAACATATGATTTTTGGTTTTATCTTGTTTCATTATATTTATTGAAGCCTTATTTCCGAAAGAAAAATAATAAATAAGCTGGTAATCCTCCTACTTTCCTCAGTATCCAAAAGCAGAGACTAGGCCACACGGGCCACCTTTTGCCTGGGGGATTACCGCACCTTCTCAAACCCGCTGTTGTACTTTTTGCCGATGTTGACCAGATAGACTTCGCCTCTCTTCATCGCCCCAGTTCTTAGACTCCCGCTCCTGAAGCTTGTCAGGTTTGATATAGCTTCTTTCCACTTCCCAGTCCTCCGTATACTCCATCAGATACGTGGCGATCAGTCTCAGATACGATGTTTTGGACGGAAAGATGGAGACGACTC
>JAMOPB010000114.1 GCA_027064945.1 Candidatus Cloacimonadota bacterium | reverse complement strand
TGCTAGCTTCATCAACAGCTGATTTCTCATCAATAGAATCTACGATATTTCTAAATGCTATCATTTCGCCAAGTTTGGGAGAAATTAATGCCATTTGATGATGTAAACGCCAAAGTAAATTTACACTGTAACCAATAAAATTATCTTCCTCGTTTTCCGGTAACGGCCTACCACCACTCATTCCCACCTTGTCTTCCGCTAATGCTACGATCAATTTTTCCACAGTATCTTTAGCAGGAATTGTATCACCACTTTCAATTATCAAATATGGATTATTGGCAGCACTTAAAAAAAGATTAATTGCAGCTGATTTACCCCGCCTTTTCGGCTCAGTAATCAAAGTTATTCTTTTATCTGAAGCTGCAAATGTAGATACGATTTCATCAGTTTTGTCTTTGCAAGCACTAGAAACTACAAAAATTTCGTCTATAACAACTTGCTTTAGTTCTTGCTTTTGCAAAGCGGTAAGCAATTTGGCAATATTTGCTTCTTCGTTATAAACAATAACACCGATCGAGCATTTCATCATAATTTATCTCAACTCTATTTTTCTATTTTCGATTAAGATCTACTCTTTGCTTTTTCCTGCTTCGAAATAGCATTTAGAACACCATTAATATACTTAGCTGAATTTTCCGAACAATATTTTTTAGCGATTTCAATTGCTTCATTCATAATTACAGGATGTGGCGTTTCTGTGAATAATATTTCATAAATTGCAATACGTAAAATGCTCTTATCCAGAAAAGCTATTTTGTCGATTGGCCAATGAGTTGATTGTTCTGAAATTTTAGTATCGATAATGTCGATATTTTGAATCATACCTTTTAAAAGATTTTCAGCAAAATCATAAACTTTGTCATTTTTGTTGATTTCCCTATCTGCTGCAATATCATCAAGTTTAGATGGATATTTTTCTAAGAATTCTAATTCTCTTAGAAAAGAATCCAACTCTAAATATTCCAAGGAATATAGCGTCTGTACAGCGATTTCACGTCCTTTTCTTCTTAAGCCCATTTATAACTCCAATAAGTTAATTATTTTATTTTTTTTGTTTACGACATAAAATTTATATATGCTTTATGAGCAAGAAATTTATCTCTTATTCCCTATATTGTTTATTTTTTCTTTGAACGAATAAAATCATAAATCTAAATAAGTTGTAATTTTTTTGATATTGGATTTCATATTTATGATTTAGGAAAATCTGTCCAACACTTCCAAGTCTTATAAAATTAACAGGTAAGAGAATAATTATAAAGTAATATCTAAGGAGAGTGAAGCTAAATAGTTAATAAATAAAAGAATAATTATAACTTAAGATATCAATAAAAATTATTGTAATCTGAATGACCTACATTGGATAATGGGAAAATATCTCACTATCGATAGTATCATCAACTTGATGATAATTTGAATGAATAGGATTATGCCAAGAACTTACGTGTCGGGAACATTACCATTCATTAATTTTTTACGACTCATTATAATTGTATAAAAAGTATTTTTCCTAAAATGAATTGATTTCATAAAAAATCCAAAACCCAAATTAATTGACAAAGAAATGACCTGTTTATAGATTATGTGCTGAGTTTAAGATTTTTAGTAATTGTTTTGGTAATAATGTATTATAATTAATAAAAGGAAGATATTATGAGTGATGAAAGAAAAATATATGTTCTGGATACAAACGTACTTATTCACAATCCTCAAGCTATGTTCAGTTACAAAAAAGACGATGTAGTAATTCCAATTACAGTAATTGAAGAAATTGATAAACTGAAAAAGGGTTTAGATGAAAAGGGACGTAATGCTCGACAAGTAAGTCGGCAATTAGATGATCTTCGTAAAAAAGGAAGTTTAAAAGACGGAGTGAAATTAGATAATGGCGGCACTATTCAAGTAGCAATTTGTACTAAAGTTACTGATAATTTGGATATTTTGGTGCGTGACGTTAATGATAATCTAATAATCGGAACTGCTTATAAATTTCACAAAAAATATATGGATGACGAAAATGTGGAAGTTTTCCTAATATCAAAAGATGCAAATGTTCGTATCAAAGCAGATGCAATTGGTATAAAAAGTTTAAATTACGAAGAAGATAATATCGATTTTGATGAATTATACAGTGGAATTAAAGAAATTGAAGTAACAGAAGAAATAATTGATACTTTCAAAGATCGAGAATATTTAGAAAATAATTTTGGCGATATTTATCCAAATCAATTTGTGGCTTTTAAATTATCAGGAACAGATGAAATTATCGAAGTTGCCAGATATTCATTTGAGAACAATATTATATATCCTCTAACCAATTACAAAGGCGAAGAGATTTTTGGCATAAAGGCTAGAAATTTAGAGCAGCGTATAGCGATGGATTTATTGATGGATCCAAATGTGAAATTGGTAAGTTTAGTTGGAAAAGCAGGTACCGGAAAAACTCTTTTGGCCTTAGCTGCAGGATTGAATCAAGTGGTAGATGAAGAGCGCTATAAAAGATTGGTTGTAAGTAGGCCTATTTTCCCATTAGGGAAAGATATGGGATATTTACCGGGTTCAAAAAAAGAGAAATTTAATCCTTGGATGCAACCAATTTATGATAATATGGAGATTTTACTTTCTAATAAAGATAATAAAAGCAGTAATAATGGGAAAAACTTCGGAAAGAAAAATTCTCAATTGCAAGATTATTTAGATTTTGGATTTATCGAACTTGAGCCAATTACCTATATACGAGGTCGTAGCTTGCCCGATCAATATATCATTATAGATGAAGCTCAAAATCTTACTCCGCATGAAATGAAAACAATTATCACACGTGCCGGAGAAGGCACGAAAATTGTTCTTACTGGCGATCCATATCAAATTGATATTCCCTATCTTGATAGCGAAAGTAATGGATTAAGTATAGTTGTTGAGAAATTCAAAAGCGAAAAAATAGTAGGGCATGTAACTCTTGTTCAGGGTGAACGTTCGGAATTAGCAGATTTAGCTGCAAAATTTTTCTAATATGAGAAAAGACCGCAGTTGGACCGAAATTAATCTGGCAAACTACAGCCATAATTTGCAGCAATTCCGCAAAATAATTCCAGCTCATCAAAAAATTATGCAGATTGTTAAAGCTGATGG
>JAMOPB010000113.1 GCA_027064945.1 Candidatus Cloacimonadota bacterium | reverse complement strand
CGATACTAAATTAGTAAAAATAATTTTAGAAAAATTGGGAATAATCGATTTTTTTGAAAATGTTACCGGTGGTGATGAAGTAAAATATGGGAAACCATCACCTGATGTTTTTCTATTAGCGGCAAAGAAATTAGATTCATCTCCGGGAAAATGTCTCGTTTGGGAAGACAGCAAAAATGGAGTAGAATCAGCTAAAAAAGCAGGAATGAAAGTAATAGGCTTTCTGAATGAAGGAAGTGGAAATCAAGATTTATCCCACGCAGATTGGGTTATTGATAGTTTTGAGAATTTAGATTATAAGAAATTAACAAATCTTTGTTTTAATTAAAAAAAAGGAGAGAATTTATGGTTCATGAAATTGATTACAAATTATTTGGTAACGAATTACAAGTTGTAGAAATTGAATTAGATCCGGGTGAAGCTGTTAGAGCGGAAGCAGGTGCAATGCTTTATATGGAAAATGGCATTGATATGATCACATCAACAGGTGGCGGTTTATTGCAAGGCTTTAAAAGAGCATTAACAGGCGATAGTTTTTTCATAACGGATTTTATTCATAAAGGGACAGGAAAAGCACACGTTGCTTTCAGCGCACCTTATCCGGGAAAAATAATTCCCTTGGATTTATCTAAATTTGATGGTAATTTTATTTGTCAAAAAGATGCATTTTTATGTGCAGCCAAAGGAATAGAAATTAATATTGAATTTACAAAAAAATTCGGAGCAGGTTTATTTGGTGGAGAAGGTTTTATCTTACAGCATTTAACCGGTTTTGGAATGGCATTTATCCACGCCGGCGGAACAGTTATAACCAAAGATCTGACACCGGGTGAAGTGATAAGAATTGATACCGGTTGTATTGCCGGATTTGAAACAAGCGTGCAATATGATATCCAAATGGTACGCGGTTTTAAAAATGCCTTGTTTGGTGGTGAAGGTTTATTTTTAGCTACTTTAAAAGGACCGGGAAAAGTACTTTTGCAAAGTATGCCACTTTCTCGATTAGCGAATCGTATTTCTGCCGGATTAAGTCATAATCAAGGTGAACAAAAAGGAATGGCAGGCTTAGGCGGAAGCTTATTAGGCGGGCTACTTAGTGGAGATAATTAAAATCAATCGAGGTAATATGAAATCTGTAGGAATTGCTTTAGGAGGCGGAGGTGCACGTGGATTGTGTCACATAAAATTTTTGGAAGTAATAGATGAATTAGATATTAAACCGAAAATAATATCAGGCACTTCAATAGGATCAATTATCGGAGCTTTTTACGCTTGCGGAATGAAAGCCGAAAGCATTGAAGATATGGTAAAAAATATGAATTTAATTGATTTCAGTAAAATGATAGATATAAATCTTTTTGCTTCAAAAGGTTTAATTCGAGGTAAGGCTTTTGAGAATTTTTTGGAAAATATACTCCCGATAAAACGATTTGAAGAACTTCCTATTCCACTAAAAATAGTTGCGACTAATTTTTGGAAAAGAGAACAAATAGTTTTTGATTCCGGAGATATTATTCCGGCTATCAGAGCTAGTATTTCTGTTCCAGGCGTTTTTAGTCCTATGAAAATTGGTGATATTGTTCTTACAGACGGCGGATCTACAAATCCGGTTCCATTTGATATTATCTATAATCATTGCGATTTTACTATTGCAATTGATGTTTCAGGAAAAGCAAACCCCAAAAGTAAGAAAAAAATCCCGACTATTTCTCAAGCTGTTCTCACATCTTTTCATACAATGGAAAAAGCTGTTGTAGAAAATAAAATGAAAATTAGAAAACCTGACATCTTTATCAAACCAAATTTATATGATATTGAATTAATGGAATTTCATAAATATCAAGAAATATTGGATAGTGTGGAAAATGATACTGCAATTTTCAAAAATGAACTAAATAAAGTTTTTAATAAAAAAAATATTTTACCATGGCTTACCAATTGACAGAAAAAGTATAATTAAAGCAATTGCAATAAGGAGATAAAATCAAATGAAAAAAATAATATTTATCTTAGCGTTAATGCTGATAGGAGGAACAATTTTGGCAGAAAATATTTATGTAACAATGAAAACTAATATGGGCGATATCAAACTTGAATTATGGCCTGACATAGCACCGCATACTGTAGAAAACTTCGTTGGTTTAGCTACCGGTACAAAAGAATTTACCGATCCAAAAACAGGTGAATTGACAAAAAGAAATTTCTACGACGGATTAATTTTTCATCGTGTGATTAAAGATTTTATGATTCAAGGTGGCTGTCCACTTGGAACAGGAACCGGCGGACCCGGATATAGCTTTGAAGATGAATGCTATGCTACCGGAGAACCAATGACAGGTAAGATAAAAACAGATGCAGAGTCAATGCAGATCTTTTCCGAAGTAATCATTCCATTTTTGCAAGCAGGAAATAAAGATGCTGAATTGGAAGCGATTGTAGATAAATGTGTAAAAAATCAAAATGGTGATGCAATCAAAGAACACGATGTGGAATATTATATGGAAAAGACCGGCAGAACCGAACCAATTACAAGCAAAGGTTCTCTTCTTGCAGAAGTTGATTACGGAACAATTTGTATGGCAAATGCAGGTCCAAACACAAACGGTTCTCAGTTCTTCATCGTAACTAAAAAAGAGGGTTGCGATTGGTTAAATGGAAAGCACACTGTTTTCGGTAAAGTTGTGGAAGGAATGGATGTTGTTCACAAAATCGAAAATGTGGAAAAAGGTGCTAACGACAAACCTAAAGAAAATGTTGTTATTGAAAAAATTATCGTAGAATAATCATTTCCTGTGATTTGGAAGCTTCAAATATGAAGCTTCCATTTTTTTTGGACAAATAAAAATCGGATCTCTTCTATTAGAAATCCGATTTTATCTTTTATTTTTCAAGATTATTCAAAAAAGGAAATTCCCTTATTTGATCATTTCACCTTTCAAAGTCCACCCTACCGCATCAGCAATTTTCACTTTTACAAATTGCCCGATTAAATCTTCGCTTCCGGGGAAAACTGTTATCTTAAAGTCACGCGATTTTCCACTTACTTCATTTTTATTTTTCTTACTTACCTGAGATACATAGATCTCTTTTATTTTGCCAATCTGTTCTTGGTACTTTTTCAAAGTAATCTTTTC
>JAMOPB010000112.1 GCA_027064945.1 Candidatus Cloacimonadota bacterium | reverse complement strand
GAATAATATTGCCATAGCAGATATTTCTGATACAGCAACAACGGAATATCTTGATGCAGAATTAGTGAATGGAATTTATGAATATTATGTTACTTCACTTTATACAGAAGGAGAATCCATAGCTTCTAATTCGGTTGAAATTGAAATTATCTTAGATGACGCAGATGATTATATTCCGCTGGTAACAGCATTAAATGGGAACTATCCGAATCCATTTAATCCAACTACAACCATTAGTTTTGATTTGGCAAACTCAAGTGATGTGAAATTAGAAGTTTATAATATCAAAGGTCAAAAAATTATAACTTTGGCTGATGATAATTATGCTGCCGGACAATATTCAGTTACTTGGAATGGTAAAGATGCTTCAAATAAAAATGTAGCTTCAGGAGTTTATTTCTATAAAATGATTACTGATTATTATAGCTCAATTAAAAAGATGATTATGCTGAAATAGCATTCACCTGATTTTTTGAAATTAAGCTGCTCAGAATTTTTGCAATTTAGCAAAAGAATGAGCAGCTTTTTTTAGCTGTATTTTTCAGTTTATGTTAAGAATAAAATCTATAACTTCTTATTTTTGGAAAGATTGAACTGGATTGCAGAAGGTAATAAGTAAAATGTAAAATGTAGAATGTAAAATAACCACAAACCCTAAACCATCATCAAATATCCGTGTCTATTCGTGCAATTCGTGGACAAAGAAATTATCCTCTTATTTCTAATGTATTATCCGGGATAAAAGATGTTTAAAAATCAGATAACCTATTATTTTTCAAGGAGAAATTAAACGATGGAGTTAATGCTTGACATCAGCAAAAAGTAGAAAATTTTGGAAAAAAATTAAATAAGTGAGGATCAAATGGCAATTACAAAATTAGATCAAATTATCGAAGCAGCGAAAAAGCGCGATAAAAAAAGATTGGTAGTAGCGTACGGACAAGATATAAACACATTAAATGCAGTAAATGAAGCTGCGAATTATGGTTTTGTAGATATTACCATAGTTGGCGATGAAAATGTAATTAAAGAGCGCTGTGCAGAAGCTAATATCGATATGGGAAATTTTAATATTATCCATGAAGCAGATGAAATGACAGCAGGTAAAAAAGCTGTAGCTTATGTAAATGATGGAAACGCAGATTTCATTATGAAAGGTCTTATCAGCACGGACAAATACCTTAAGTGTATTTTAGATAAGGAAAATGGATTAATGCCAAAAGGTAAAAAATCTGTGCTTACTCATGTAATGGTTGTAGAAGCTCCTACATATCATAAATTGATGATTGCTTCTGATTGTGCTTTTATTCCTCAACCTGATATTAATCAGAAAATCGCAATCGCAAATTATCTTATTAGTACAGCTAGAAAACTTGAAATCGAAAGACCTAAAGTTGCTGTAATTGCTTTTACTGAGAAAGCAAATCCAAAAATTGAATCTTGTAACCATGCTGCAATCTTAGCTAAAATGGCTGATCGTGGTCAGATTAAAAACGCTGATATCGATGGTCCTCTTGCACTTGATGTAGCAATTAATATGGATGCTGTAAAAATCAAAGGTATAAAAAGCGAAGTTGCCGGACAGGCTGATTGTCTTCTTTTCCCAAATCTTGATGCTGGTAATGTTTATTACAAAGCAATGACAAAATTAGTAAAAGCACATGTTGCAGCGATGGTTGTTGGTGCAAGAGTTCCAGCTATTTTACCATCTCGTGGTGATAGTGATAAAAGCAAATTATATTCAATCGCACTTGCCGCATTAAATGCGTAATCGGAGATAATAATGAGAATAGCATTAGCATCAGATCATGCAGGTTGGGAATTGAAAGAAGCAATCAAAGCTTTCCTTATAGAGCATGAAGTAGAAGATTTTGGAACTGAAAAACCGGAATCCATGGATTATCCTGATACAGGATTTGCGGCGGCAGAAGCAGTGTCACGCGGGATATGTGATCGTGCGATAATTATCTGTGGTAGCGGGATCGGTATGAGTATTGTCGCTAACAAAGTAAAAGGGATTCGTGCTGCATTATGCCAAACAGTACAATTTGCTAAGCTTTCACGTCAGCATAATAATGCCAATGCTCTTATTCTTTCAGGAAGATTTATTTCTCCCTATCTTGCAAAAGATATGATCGATGTATGGCTTACTGAAGAATTTGAAGGTGGAAGACACCAAAAAAGATTAGATAAAATAACTCAATATGAAGAGAAAAATTGCTAAGGAGACAATATGCAACTTATAAAAAAACAAGATGAAAAATTGTATCAGGCAATGCAAAGTGAATTGCAACGCCAGACTGAAAATTTGGAATTAATTGCCTCTGAAAACTTTGTATCACCAGCTGTTTTGGAAGCTGCCGGTAGTGTACTTACAAATAAATACGCAGAAGGCTATCCATATCGTTGGAGTAAAAAAACAGGTAAATTAAATTATAAACTTTATGGTCGTTATTATGGCGGTTGTGAATATGTGGATGAAGTGGAAAAATTAGCTATCGAACGCGCAAAAGAACTCTTTGGTGCTGAACATGTTAATGTGCAACCTCATTCAGGTTCTCAAGCTAATATGGCTGCTTATTTTGCATTGGTTAAACCGGGTGATACCGTACTTAGTTTAGAACTTAGTCATGGTGGTCATCTTACTCATGGTCATCCCCTTAGCTTCTCCGGTGCTCTTTATAATATTATCTCTTATGGTGTAGATCCCAAAACTGAACAATTTAATTATGATGAGATTAGAAAACTCGCAATTGAACACAAACCAAAGATGATTTTAACCGGTGCAAGTGCTTATGCCAGAAAAATCGATTTTGCTAAATTCCGCGAAATTGCTGATGAAGTTGGAGCAAAATTATTTGTTGATATGGCTCATATTGCCGGTTTAGTTGCTGCCGGTTTACATCAAAATCCTATTCCTTATGCTGATGTTGTTACCACTACTACTCATAAAACATTACGTGGTCCTCGCGGTGGAATGATTCTTTGTAAAGAAGAATATGCAAAAGATATCGATCGTGAAGTTTTTCCGGGAATTCAAGGTGGACCGCTTATGCACATCATTGCTGCTAAAGCTGTTGCTTTCAAAGAAGCTTTATCAGAGGAATTTAAAGAGTATCAAAAACAGGTTGTAGCA
>JAMOPB010000111.1 GCA_027064945.1 Candidatus Cloacimonadota bacterium | reverse complement strand
TTCCACCGCTACCACCGCTGGAATTTTGCATATTATTTTTTGCCTGCATCAAATCATAAACCAATAGATTCAATCCTTTTTGGATATCTTCCAGAAAATCTTTAACTTTGGTTATCTTCGCATCGTTAATATATAAAAATAGATTATGATATGCTTGGGAAGTATTGCTGGCATCTAAGAAGAACTTTTGTCCTAAGACAATAAATATCATCGGAGTTTGATAAAGCTCTTGCAGTGTTTGGTCAAATCCTTCGAAATTTGCAACCAAATCTCCCACAATAGTATATGGATCATTGTGGTAAGTAGATTTCAGATTTTCTTGCTCAGCAGACCAAACCAATAATCTTCTAATAGCAACATCAATGCTTTGCATATCCATCTGCATTCCCATCATACTCATCATATTGCTCATTTCAGATAATTTTTGATTCATCTTTTGCATCTGTTGAGTTGCGTTTTGCTGATTTTGCATAGCTTTTTGTTTATTCTCTTGTTGTAAATTTTCAGAAGCTTCCGCCAATTCTTTTTTCAGATCATCCATTTTTTTCAGCATCTCTTCCATTTGTTCTTTCATATCAGCGTCTTTTTCATCATTCATCATATCACTTGCATCTTGCATTTGCTTTTGCAGAGCTTCCGATTTTTTCTCAATTGCTTTTTGTTTCTTTGCCAATTGTTCATTATTTTCGGAACCGTCGGAAGTTTTCTTATTTAATTCTTCTTGCATCTTTTGCATTTCTTCGGCTATATCACTGGCTTTTTGCAAAGCTTGTTCCTTTTTTATATCTTCCAGCATCTGCAAAGTTCGTTCAATTTTTTCATTAAATTCTTCTAAGGAAAATTTCATATCTTCCAAAGCTGCTTTAACTTCTTCTGCGTTCATATTTTCCAAAGATTTTTGCATTTTTTCCATAGCTTCTTGCAATTTCTCATCAGAAATTTCTTTCATCAAATCAGAAATGCGTTCCATCTTTTCCAATGTTTCTGCTGAAAGAACTTTATTCTTTTCCAATTTATCTTTCATTTGCTGATAATTTTCTGCTAATTGCTGAACTTGCTCACTTAGGTTTTCTTCTTCTTTCATTAATTGTTGTAAGTCTTGCTTATCTTCCCAATCGAGTTCATCTTTTTTCATCAATTCGCGTCGTTTCTCTTCCAATCTTTCTTGAAGTTCTTCAGTTTGCTTTTTGCTCTCTTGCAAAGATTGTTTTCTTATTTCTTCCTCTTCCGCCACTTCAGCATAAATCTCTTCGATAGAAGGTAAACGTGCTGTATGAATAGATGTTTTAGCATTTTGCTTATCGGAAGAATTATCGATTGCTTCTAAATAATAGCTTACAACATCGCCCGGGAAAAGTGCTAAATTGCTAAGATCCCATACATAATCTTCTTTCCACAAACTTTTATTCAATTTCTTTCTTAATATCAGCTTGGAAGTTTCATCAGAATTTTTATAAAAATAAAGATTTATCTCTTTTAGACCAAAATCATCTGAAGCCAAATATCGAATCGGTAATAACATATTTTGCGTTAAAGTAGTATCAGCAGTTGGTTTCAAAATTTCTATTTCCGGTTTCTCATCAGCTTTCAATTTAATTTCGTATTGTATCGGATGCGAGATATTTCCCAAAATATCTGTTAAATTTATGTGATAACTACTGCTTTCCGTAGGCTTTAATGTGCAGTTGAAAGAACTTTTCCCTAATCTGTTCATTTCCAAAACTTGTTCATTTATCACAATTTGTGCTATTTGGATCGGGTTATTTGCTTTAATATTTATATCAATTTTGCTTCCTGTTAAAACTTCAAAATTTCCACCTTCTACTTTTTGCTCAGGAACTTTTGTATAACTAGGAAATTTAACAATCCCGTTAATTTCTTTCACAGCAGGTAATTCCAGCACTTCCAAACAAAATGTATCGCTGGTAGCATAATTATTTTCTACATAATATTCTGTAGTTTTTTCAATACTCTTAAATATAAATTGGTTTTCTTCCATATCATTTTCACGCCATAAATCGTATTGACGATAAAAAATCCGATGGTTAACTTCCGGCTCCGGCTCTGAGATGGTTATTGGAACATCAGTTCCACGCACAACAGTTATATTGCCCGGCTCTAAATCAATTTCCGTTTTATGTTCAATCTGCGGTAATGAGTTTAATCTGAAAAATTGTGTTGCTTCTTGATATGCAGGAAATGCCAGCAGCATAAAAATAATATTGGATAAAATTATCAATCCGACTACAATAGCTATCTTTTTTATTTGGAAAAATTTCCAGTCAACTTGTTGGTGAATTGCCTTTGCATCAGCTTGTTCAAAGATCTTTTCTAAAAAAGGATTATCTGTTTCATCACTTTCCTGAATCAATTCCCAAGCATTCAGATATGTTTCATTATCATCAGAATTCAATTTATCCAATAAACGTGCTGAATCTTTTTTATCAGGTAATTCTTTATTTAATTGCAAAGCAAAATAAATCATCAAAAGAGCTAAAGTTATTTTTAGGCTAAGTGCAAAAATAAATTTCTCTCCTAAATGATTGTTGCTACTAAAATATACTCCGGCAAAAAGATTGAAAATCAGAAAAAAAATTCCAATCGCTAATAAAATATATTTTAAACTAATGATTATACTCTGTTTGATTTGTTGTTCTTTAATTTTATCTTCAAATTTTCTCATAATACTCCTATTTATCCCGTACGCTATATCGTGATTTATCCCTTTTTTCTGCAAGTAAAATTATTTCAGCATCTATAATTTAATAATTGAAGACGTAACATTCTAATACACAAAAAAGGGTTTGGAATACAAATATCAGATAATCATAATTGGATTAATAAATCCTAATGCCGTAATATATTTCTTTTATATGTAAGAATTTGGAAAGTTATGGAAAATAAGCAAAGCCTCTGCGTAGTGGTTATTGCAGAGGCTTAGATATATCTCCAATGGAGGAAGGAGATATTTTTGTGTGGTTGTTTGTTATGTATTTAATTCTTTGATTAATTCCGGTGAAAATGCAAAGAAACAAACCTGCTTTTGCATAATCAATTAGGAGAACTCAAATCAGGTAATATCCCGAAATCCAAGAAACTGAAAACAGGAATAATGGGGGTTATCTTTCCTAAGTTTCCAAG
>JAMOPB010000110.1 GCA_027064945.1 Candidatus Cloacimonadota bacterium | reverse complement strand
CATTCCGAAAAATATTTTTTTTATTCTATCACAAAAAAGAGCATCAATCTTTCGATTAATGCTCTTTTAATATTTGGTGCAGAAGGGGGGATTCGAACCCCCACACTCTTAGCGAGCACAAGATCCTTAGTCTTGCGTGTCTGCCAATTCCACCACTTCTGCAAATATATTTTATTTATCTACATTATCTGTAGGTATTGCTTCACTTTTGTCAACTTGCTCAACTGCTTTAGGTTGTTCAACTTGTTGAGCTGCTTTAGTTTTTTCAACATCTTTCTTTAATATATCGACCGCTTTTGAAGAAGATGGGCCTTCATGATTTAAAGAAATAGCAAAAACAAGACAAGACGCAGTAAATAAAACAGCTAACACGATTGTTACTTGTTTCATAAATTTATTGGCACCTTGACCACCAAGTGCACTAGTAGCTGCACCACCAACCAAGCCGTCTAAAGATCCACCTTTGCTTGATTGAACTAAAATGCTCAGTATCAATAAAGCTGATATAACAATATGTATAATCATTAAGAAAACGGTCATCATTTAACTCCTATATTTATCAATGTGAGGACATATTTATTTGCACGGGTTCTATATGTCAAATATTTTATTCACTCAAATTGTATTATCTTACTCCTAAAGCGGCTCTCAAATAAGCTAACTTTTTTTCTACTATTTCATTAGCTTTTTCAGCACCTTCTTTTAGAATTTTTTCTAAATAAGTTTTGTCTTCCATTAGAGCATCATATTTCTCTCTCATGGGCGATAAATAAGCATCCATAACTTCAAATAATTCTTGCTTCGCATGTCCCCAACCAAGTCCACCGGCTAAGTACCTTTTTCTTAAATCTTCTTGTTGCTCTTCAGTTGCAAAAAGTTTATATAAAGCAAAAACGTTACAAGTATCAGGATTTTTTGGTTCATCAATTGTTTGAGAATTAGTTACAATTTTCATAATTGTCTTTCTCAATTTTTTCTTAGGAAGAAAAAGAGGAATTGTGTTATTATAACTTTTACTCATTTTTCTTCCATCTAGTCCTGTAATCAAACCGGTTTCTTTTCTAACCAAAGCTTCAGGAATAGTAAGCAATTCAGCTTTATAATTATAATTAATGCTTTGTGCAATATCAACTGTCATTTCCAAATGTTGAACTTGATCTTTTCCTACCGGCACAACATCACTATCAAACTGTAGAATATCAGCTGCCATTAGAATTGGATATGTAAAAAGTCCAACATTAACGCCATCATCCGGATCTCGACCATTTTCTTTGTTTGCTTGCACAACTGCTTTATATGCATGAGCTCTATTCATTAATCCTTTTGAAGCAAATGCCATCAAAATAGTATGTAACTCAAATGTATATGGCACAGCACTCTGCTTGTAAATTATTGATTTTTCAGGATCTAATCCGCAAGCAAGCCAAGTAGCTGCTACTTCATAAGATAATTCGCGCATTTTTTCCGGATCTTTAATTGTATTCAACGCATGATAATCTGCAATAAAGTAGCGAGTATCATAATCTTTAGCCAATTCTATAGCTGGTTTATACATACCAAAATAATTCCCCAAATGTGGAGAACCGGTTGGTTTAATTCCGGTACAGGCAACCTTTCTACTCATTTTTCCTCCGTTATTATCTGTAGAACAAAAATTATATTTCCCATAAACTGCATTGTTAGTTCCCTAAAATTAAGGAGTATCAACAAAAAAATAATTCTGTCTAAGAAAATTTTATGATAATTTAATTATCTATATTATAAGAATTAATCAACAATTCTTCCTATTAGGTCATATTCCCAAGAATCAATAATTTCCACTTGATAAATTTTTCCGACTTCCGCATCTCCAGATTCAATAAACACGATTCCATCAATATCAGGCGCATCAAAAAAA
The DNA here is from genome assembly GCA_027064945.1 of Candidatus Cloacimonadota bacterium. Taxonomy (GTDB): domain Bacteria; phylum Cloacimonadota; class Cloacimonadia; order Cloacimonadales; family TCS61; genus DAOWES01. The sequence goes on along the minus strand of JAMOPB010000110.1, from coordinate 1,247 downwards.
GATCTTCCTTCCCATAAGAACTCACCTTCATTACCGGGTTTATCGATTATTACCGGAATGGTTTTACCTATGAACGATGCTAAAAATTCTTCCGATATTTTCTGCTGAATCATCATTAATTCATCTTTCCTTGCTTCAGCAACTTCTTCATCAACTTCATCTTCCAAAAGATATGCTGCTGTATCTTCTTCTCTGGAATAAGTAAAAACACCTACTCTGCCAAATCTATGCTCTGAAATAAAATTCTTTAGTTCTTCAAAAGCAGTTTCAGTTTCTGTAGGATACCCTACAATAAATGTTGTTCTCATCACAGCATCAGGAATTTTGGATCTTATCTCATCCATAATCTCAATAATACGTTGCTTTGTTACTTTCCTATTCATATTATCTAATATTTCATTATTAATATGTTGTAGCGGAATTTCAAAATAATTACAAATCTTAGGAAGTCTTGCAAAAGTATCAATTATTTCACTAGTTACATGTGCCGGATGAATGTATAAAACTCTAATCCATTCCAATCCTTCGATTTTATGCAATTCCTCTAATAATTGCGGTAATCTTTGTTCACCGTAAATATCTATTCCATATTGAGCAGTATCTTGAGCAGAGACTATTAATTCACGAACCCCGGAATCTACCATACGCTTTGCTTCTGCTATCAACTTTTCTTGAGGAATACTTGTTAAAGCACCGCGTATTCCCGGAATTGCACAATAACTACAATGATTATCACAACCATCGCTAATACGTAAATATCCGAAATGTTGCGGAGTTAATAAATGGCGATCCGCATTTTCATCTGCCTCAAAAACATCTGCAAATTCATGAAATTTTTTAAGGTCAAACAGATAATCTATTTCAGGAATTTCTTGTTCAAGATCTTGATGATAACGCTGAACCAAACAGCCTGTAACAACAAGCTTTTTCAAATTCGCGCTCTCTTTTAAATCAGCAATTTCCAAAATTGTTTGAATAGATTCTTCTTTAGCATCTTGGATAAAACCGCAAGTGTTCACAATCACGATTTCAGCATCTTCCGGATTTTCACATAATTCATAATTTGCATTATCCAAAATTCCTACAAATTTTTCACTATCAACCAAGTTTTTAGGACAGCCTAAGCTGATCATTGCATATTTTTTCATTTTTAAACCTACTTTTTATGATTTATCAAAAGTTTTAATATAAAACACCGAAGTCACATTTCTGAAACTTCGGTGTGATAAATCAATTATTTTTTTTAA
>JAMOPB010000109.1 GCA_027064945.1 Candidatus Cloacimonadota bacterium | reverse complement strand
AGCTCGCACGCAATAAGCAGAGAGAGCTTCTGAAAGCTCCTGAAATTCACTTACAGGTTTTCCAAAAGATTTGGATGAGACAATCTCTTTTCTAGGAGCAATATCTGTTTCTATATCGATACAAGAAATTCCGTTTAGCTCCATTGCTGTGCGTAATCCGACAACTGTCATTTGCTTTTTTATCCAATGATAATCTGTTTTGGAAAGTTCCCAAGCATTGTGGATATTATGGCTATGCAACATTTTGGCATATTGCCTTCCTACTCCCCAGATATTTTCCACTTCCACCCATCTTAATACTTTTGGAAGATTTGGATGATCACAAAGATTATACACTCCTCCCGTTGCGGAAAATTTTTTGGCGACTCGATTAGCAATTTTAGCTAATGTCTTGGTTGAACCAAATCCCACAGAAACAGGAACGCCAATCCATTTTTGGATTGTAGTACGAATATTTTTTCCTAATTCTTCCCAATCTTGTTTAGGAAAATCTGTAAAACACAGAAAAGCTTCATCGATTGAATAAACTTCCAAATCTGGCGTATATTGTGCTAACGTTTTCATTATGCGTGCTGAAATATCAGCATATAAAGTGTAATTGGAAGATAAAAGCACGCCATTATACTTTGCTACAAGATTTTTTATTTTGAAAGCCGGATCACCTCGCTTTATTCCTATTTTTTTCATTTCATTGGAAAGAGCAACCACCATACCATCATTATTGGAAAGAACGCCTACAGGGCGATTGCGCAATTCAGGTTGGAATATTCTTTCGCAAGATACATAAAAGCTATTGCAATCAACCAGTGCGAAAATTTCTCGTTTTTTCATTTTTCTTCTAACGAGTTGGATGAATAGAGTATATCACTACACCCCAAATAATTAAATCACTATCAGGGGTAATCTCTAAATTTGGAAAAGAACTATTCTCCGGGCTTAAATACCAATGACCATCTCGGATATAAAGTCGTTTTACAGTAAGTTCTCCATCTAAAATAGCTATCACGATCTTCTTATTTATCGGCTCGATAGCACGATCTACAATTAAGATATCGTTATCAAAAATACCTGCATTTATCATCGAATTTCCGGCTACTCTTACAAAATAAGTTGCTGCCGGATGTGTAATCAAATATTCATTCAAATCTAATTCAGATTCTATATAATCTTGTGCGGGAGATGGAAATCCGGCAGAGACAGAACTTCCTAAAAGAGGTCTGGAAAGCTGCGTTGTAGGAAGATATGAAGAAATATATTTTATATTATTCCCAAATGAGATTTTCTCTTTCAGCATAATGTACCTCCATTTGTTCTTTAATAATTGTAATTAATTCTAATAAAAATTTCCATAAAACTATTTTTAACTGGACAGTTAATCTGTCAATATTAATATTAACTCTGTAGTTAATGAAAGATGCTAAATTATGGTTTATAAAAAAAATGAAAAATGAAAAATGGGAAATGAGAATTAAGAATTAAGAATTAAGAATTAAGAATTAAGAATTAAAAATTAAAAAAGGGCAAGGAGGAAATACAATGGCATTAGGAGAAAGATTACACCAGGTTTTACAAGATCTGGAGATGACCCAAACTGCTTTAGCAAAAGCATTAAACATTTCAAATGTGGTGATTAATCGTTATGTGAAAAACAAAACAACCCCTGATTACAATTTCCTAAATAAATTGGCATCTACATATAATATTAATATCAATTGGTTAATTACGGGAGAAGGCACAGCCTTTGTTTCCGATAGAATTAAAGAGGTGAACGACCGGATTTATTATGATATGCCAATTTTGGCTCAAGTAAGTTGCGGAAGTCCTGAATCAATTGAAGTAGCCGAACCTGAAGATCATATTATGGTAGATACACTATCTTTATCCGGAAATTTTAATGATTATTTTGCTTTTTATGCTCATGGTGATAGCATGTATCCGCATATTGCAGATGGCGATGTGGTAATAGTGAAACAGCAAAGTGATTGGCAAAAAGCGGATGGTAGAATTTGTGTCATCCGAGTAAACGGAGAAGTTACTTTGAAGAAAGTTATCACATATTCAGAGCGGCATGAAATTTTATTACAACCATTAAACAAAGATTTCTCACCTTTGATAATAAATCCGGAGAATACAGATGAAGCTTTATTGATTGGTATTGCAGTGATGGCTGTTAAGAATTTATAGCATCTGATAAAATTGCAAAAAGTAAAAGATTGATGATTTTGAATAATCTTGACATCTTATGCAATAAAGCCAAATTTCAAGAAGGAAAAAAAATAAAAGGAGAAATACTATGTATGATTATGGAAGTGATGCATTATTTGAATATGTAACAGGTGGTTCTATAACATTTTACTTAATAGTAGCTGTTTTTTTGGCTGCAGCATATTGGAAATTATTTACCAAAGCGGGAGAACCCGGGTGGGCGATTTTAATTCCAATTTACAATATAATAGTTCTGTTACGTATTGCAGGTAAACCTTGGTGGTGGATTTTTATGCCGTTAATTGGAATAATACCGATTATTGGGTGGATTATTGCCACAATATTTAATGTTTTAGTGATGCAAGGAATTTCTACTAATTTTGGAAAAGATAGTGCTTTCACTGTCGGATTAGTATTACTTCCAATGATATTTATTCCTATTTTAGCATTTGGAAGTGCTGAATATTTGGCAAATGGAAATGTTCAAATAGTAGATGGAATAGAAGATTTGATGTAAATTTTCTTAAAAACAATAATAATAAAAAAAGCATCGCAGTAGCGGTGTTTTTTTTTGAAAAAGAAATGTACAAGAATAACCTCAAAAAAGTTAATCTAATTCATATTAAATAAAATTGTATTTTATATTCAAAAGGAGATATAATAATGAAGAGATTAAGAGGATTTGCTAGCGATAATAATGCCCAAGTGCATGAAAAAGTGATGCGAAAATTGCATGATATTAATATTGGTCATGAAATCGGTTATGGTGATGATCAATACACAGAAGAAGCTAAAGCTGTTTTACGAAAACATTTTGGAGATGGAATTGATATATATTTTGTGTTTAATGGAACCGGAGCAAATACATTAGCTATTGCAAATTCTCTCTTTCCTTTCCAAGCTGTTATTTGTGCAGAAACAGCTCATATAAACGTCGAT
>JAMOPB010000108.1 GCA_027064945.1 Candidatus Cloacimonadota bacterium | reverse complement strand
AAAAAAGTAATCTAAAATGATGATTTCGTAAAAATACGATTTTGCCGTGGTTCCTTGTCCACGAACTGCATGAATATTTATGGATATAGGCATTATCATTGTTCAAATGCTATGTTTTCATTGTAGCGCAACTTGCTTAGTTGCGGATGAATAACAAGCTGGCAGCTTGGCCTACTTACTACTTTCTACTTGTTACTTCTTACTTGTCACTCTTCACGCTGTTTTCATGAAGTTGGTTAAAATGTGGATAATGTTTTATGTAATCGTTTATCAGCGTTTTTCTGTGTAAATCAGCGGCAAAATACTTTTAAAGTGGAATCATAATTTACAATTAAAAATTCAACATTCAAAATTATCTACGCTTTCCGTCTGGAAGATATATCTGAAATTATAAGCCTAAAGCTAATAGAATTGACAAATTACCCGATAAAAAAAAATTATTTTTGCAAGAGAGGTAATTTAATGTTTTATGAAAAGATAAAAAAACATATAGAAAATTCTGATTTTTTCAAACAAATCGATGCAATTATTTCCGGAGAGAATTCTCATTTATTTTACGGATTAAATCGTTCGGCAAAAGCCTTGGTTTTAGCTCATATTTTCCAAAAAACGGGGAAAAACATAATTTTTGTTTCAGCAGATGACAAATTAGCAGAAGATTATTTAGATGATTTTGATCTTTTAGTTGGAAGCAATATTCCACGTTTTTTCCCTGATTTCGAGTTATTACCTTATGAAGAGCGTTCACCACATTATGTAATTCGAGCACAAAGAATAAAAACGCTTACAGACGCAGTTTCCGGCGAACCTGGAATTTACACTCTTAGCCTACGAGCATTCTTGCGTAAAATTGTGCCAAAAGAAATTTTCGCAAAAAATCTAATCACATTAGAAGTAGGCAAAGAATACAATCCTGACCTGCTTATTTCAAATCTTGTAAGCATGGGCTATGAAGTACAGTATCAAGTTAGCAAGGTAGGAGAAATTGCACGACGTGGAGGAATAATCGACATCTTTACGCCTAGCTTACACAAACCTCTGCGTATAGAATTTTTTGGTGATGAAGTTGAATCTATCAGAGTTTTTTCCGTTACTTCTCAAAAATCATCAGGAGAATCTTTAAAACAAATTACACTCTTACCATCTCGTGAAATCTCTTTAAATGACATTTCGGATAACACCCCCAAAGAGATCTGGCAAAAAATTCATGAAAACACTTTTTATGAAGGAATAGAACAAGATGTCCCATTACTTTTTGATAAAACAGATTGCTTCTTAGATTATTTTGATGAAGATAATTGCTTGATTTTCTGGGATGAATATCAATTTTTCTCTTCTTATTTTTATGAACTGCACGAAGAATTAATCAATATGTTCGAGAAAGCAAGAAGTAAATATGCAGCACATCTTTTGCCTAAACCGGAACAACTTTTTTTGGATGAGAAAACAATCAAAACCATATTATCTTTGTATAAGAACTTTTTCGTTTCAGCAGGATTTCAAGATTTTTCAGAAGCAAAAGGGAAATTAGAAGCTCCATTTGCAAAGCCTGATCTATTTAGTAACGATTTGGAAGAATTGGAAAAAGTTCTACACAATAAAATTGATCAAGGTTATAAAGTCATCATTCAATCTGACAACAGCTCTCAAAGCAAAAGAATGCGCGATCTCTTACAAGAATTGGAAGAAAAGATTCAATTTATGATCGGAGTTTTCCAAAAAGGATTTGAGTTTAGTCCGGAAAAATTGTTAGTTCTAACTGATCATGAGATATTTAGTCGTTATCGACGTAAACGACGTTCAAGTAAATTTTCCAAAGAAGAAGTTTTAGTTGATTACGATTCTTTACGTCCGGGTGATTATGTGGTACACATCGATCATGGAGTTGGCATTTTCACAGGATTAAAAAAACTTTCGGTAGATGGAGCGACTACAGAGTGTCTTAGCTTGAAATATGGCGGCAATGATATTGTTTATGTTCCAACCTATAAACTTGATAAAGTAAGCAGGTATGTATCGGAAGAAGGAATAACTCCCGAAATTCATAAACTTGGTGGGAGAAAATGGCAAAACGCAAAATCTCGAGCAAAAAAACAAATAGAGCTTGTTGCCGAAGATTTAATAAAACTTTATGCAGAGCGTAAATCACGGCGTGGTATTGCTCATGCTCCGGATTCATCTTGGCAAAAAGAGTTGGAAGAATCATTTATTTATGAACCTACACCGGATCAATTAAAAACAACTCAAGAGATAAAAAATGATATGGAATCTGATGTTCCAATGGAACGTCTTTTGTGTGGAGATGTAGGATTTGGAAAAACAGAAGTTGCTATTCGAGCAGCTTTCAAAGCTGTGATGAGCGGATATCAGGTTGCTGTGTTGGTTCCAACCACGCTTTTAGCCGAGCAACATTACCTTGTTTTCAAAGAGCGACTTGCTCAGTATCCGGTAAATATCGCTATGTTTAGTCGTTTTCGCTCAAAAGCTAATATAGATAAAGATGTAGTTCAAATTCTTAAAGGTGGCATTGACATTGCCATCGGTACACATCGCTTACTTTCCAAAGATATAAAATTCAAAAGGTTAGGCTTGCTGATAATTGATGAAGAACATCGCTTTGGAGTTCGTCACAAAGACAAACTACGCAAAATGAAATCCAATGTAGATACGCTTTATATGAGTGCTACACCTATTCCAAGAACCTTGCATATGGCTCTTTCCAAATTGAAAGAATTATCTCTTATCCGAACTTCTCCCAAAGCTCGTTTACCTGTTCGTACTGTTATTATTCCCTTTGATTTGGATGTTGTAAAAGATGCAATTAACAGAGAATTAGATCGTGGAGGTCAGGTATTTTTTGTTCATAATCGAGTTCAAACTATTGATTTAATAGCAAGCGAATTACGCAAATTGGTTCCTCATGCAAAATTCGGTATTGGGCATGGTCAACTTCCGGAAAAGCAATTGGAAGCTGTAATGATTGATTTTGCAAATCATAAATTTGATGTGCTAATTGCCACTACAATTATAGAAAACGGTATTGATATTCCCAATGCAAATACAATCATTATTAATCGTGCCGATATGTTTGGATTAGCTCAAATTTATCAGATTCGTGGACGTGTGGGAAGAAGCAATAGACGCGCTTATGCTTACTTGATGATACCTCCGCATCTAACAGAT
>JAMOPB010000107.1 GCA_027064945.1 Candidatus Cloacimonadota bacterium | reverse complement strand
AAGCGTGAATTTATCTGAAGAAAAGCGTAACCAAGCACGATAAGTATGTTTGCTTAATTGTGAAGAATTTTCAGAAAGCAAAGTTTTTAATTCGAGATTGTGAATGTAATCAAAATCAAGGGAAAATTTTGAGGAGATGTCCTGAGATATTTCACATTCCGGACGAAACCTGATTTTAATATTTTCATCATTATCAATTTTGAATTGCAGATTTCCGGAAATTTGAGGTTCGAGTGAGTAAACTAAATTTATAATTTGTATTATGAAAAGAATAATCAACAATTTTTTCATTACTATTCCTTGGAACTAAAATGTTCTTTGATTTTGTCTAGGATGGAAAAATCAAGAGGTTTTAAAATTCCTTTCTCAGCGCCCAATATTCGTTCCAGTGCTTCTTGATAAGCTTTGTATAAGTTTTCTAATTTGTTAAATTCATTCGGATTATCAGATAGGTCTTTGATTATCTCTGCCAATTTGTCGCTTATGGAAAAGCCCAAAAGAATTATTATCTCGGAAGTTGCTTCACTATCGTAAAAATCAAGATACCCGGCTTGTTTAGCTTCTTCAAGTAAATTAGTTAAAACCGGTAGAGTAACTTTTTGAGATTGCATTTGGAATTTTTTACGTAGGAAAAGATTATCGTCATCGTAGTAAGTTTCCAATATAGTGAAGATTGTGGAAATATTGTCTGTTTTGAAAGCAATAGATGCGGAAAATACTTGGTTGATTTTTTCAATTGGATTCAATTTACCATTATTTAAAATCGGTTGTAACTGATCAATTGTCGCTTTTATGAACCTTTCAATAATTTCATCCAAGAGAGCTTGTTTGGAAGCAAAATGATGATAAAAAGCACCTTTGGAAATATCCAATTGCTTAATTATCTGGTTTACGGAAGTTTTCTCATAGCCTTGAAGTTTAAATAGATTTTGTGCAGTTTCGATAATTTCATTTCTTCTAGCTTCAGCTTTTTTAGATATTTTATTCATAATAAATCCTTTTGGAAAATAATTAAACCGACCGTCGGTTTGTAAAATATTTAATAGAAGATTTAGGTCAAATATTTTTTGGAAATGATGGATATGTTTACGGAGTATTTGGTAAATTTTCCGAAAGTTAGAATGTTATTAAAAAAGGAAATATAATGAAAAGAAAGCGGGAATTTAACCCGCTTTTAAAAATTAATTTATAATCAAATTGAAAAGAAGAAAACTATAATGTGCAAATATACCGGCGAAGATTCCACCAACTGTGTGAGACAAAAGTGCTTTGCTTGTTAATTCTCGATATCCAAGAGAATCTAACATAGCTGTGTGTGTGGAAAGAAATCCGCTCCAACACATTCCAATTGCAGTGAAAACAGCAATCTCATTTGCTCCGATAATTTGACGTTCCAAAAATGAAGGAATAAGAGAAAGCGCAGCTCCAACGGAACCAAGAGATGTTATGGGAAAAGCAATGGCTTCAGGTGATTTGAATCCAAATAGGATTTTGAAAAAAAAGGAAAAATAACTTGCAAATTTAGGCAAAATCGGAACTCCTTCAAAAGCCAAACCTTGATATCCTATTTTCGGATCAATCGGACCGTATGTTATTATCATAATAATGGTGCTAATGATGAGAACACCGGGAATTATTGATAATCCAATATCTACACCTAATTTCCCACCATCCAAAATTGAATTTATAAATCTTAAACCAACTGAGCCTTCTGATTTTAATTTGATTTTCTCTTCATGAGCAACTGAAGGGAAATAAGTTTTATGCAGTTCTTCGTCTTTAATAAGATATTGCATTAAACGAGTAGAAATCATCGCACCTACCACAGCACCTAAAAATCCAATTAGAGAAGCAGAAAAGAAACCTTTCCCGGCCATAAATGTGATTACAATTAGTCCCATTCCAAATGCTGTACCGAAATTCGTAAGTGATATAAGCTCGTGTCTTTTGAAATACGAGCTATAATTTTTGTCTTCAGATAAACTTATTATCGCCGGATTATCAGAAAAGAAAGTCATCAATGCTGCCAAAGATGCCACTCCCGGCAATCTAAAAAGCGGTCGCATTAATGGTGCAAAGAGCATTTCCAATAATCGAACAACTCCGAACTCGATAAGTAATTGCCCAAAAGCACCGGCCAATACAGTGATAGACATCAAGTAGAAAACTGTATTCAAAAGTAATGAGTGAGCAGTATTCATTATGGTGGAAAGTAGATTTCTTGTTCCCATATAATGGCCTAGCACTCCAAAGAAAATGCTTACTAAGGCTAAGAATACTAAAGCTTCTACTTTACGTCTTTCTAAATATTTCATTATTACCTCTATGTTTTTTTGTTATAAAATCATAAAACTAATTGTGAAAGATTTCACAATTCGGCGTCAGAAGAATTATACGTGAATGTTTGTCAAGCTTGCTAAATATGCGGAAAATATCAGTGTTTTGTAATTCGCTAAAAATATCACTATATACTGTGGGATAATAAAAATGCAGCTCGGTATTTCCTCCGAACTGCATTTTTATGCTTGCGTTTATTAGCCAATCGGATTTGTCATTTCACGCAATTGTTTTTTCTCTTTTTCTGACAAATGCGGTGCGATAGTTTCATAAACTTTTTGGTGATAATCATTTAACCAACCAAGTTGTTCTTCATTCAAAAGTTCAGGCAAAATTGCATCAACATCGATAGGACAGAAGGAGATAGTTTCGAAATCAAGCCATTTGCCAAATTCCGTTTCACCGGCTTCGTTTGTAAGTAGCATATTTTCAATTCTGATTCCATATTGATTTTCTTTATACACCCCCGGTTCCACAGTGGTTATCATACCCGGTTCTAAAGGAACATTAATTAGTTTTTGACTAAAATTCTGTGGTCCTTCGTGAACATTCAGATAAAAACCAACTCCATGACCGGTTCCACATTTATAATCAATTCCGTATTGCCAGACAGGTCTGCGTGCCAAAATATCCAAATTAGCACCGGTAGTTCCTTCTAAAAATCTTATGTTTGAAAGATCAATTACGCCTTTCAATACAAGAGTAAAATCTCTTTTTTGTTCATAGGAAAGTTCACCAAAAGCAACAGTACGAGTAATATCTGTAGTGCCTGAAAGATATTGGCCACCGGAATCGATTAGATAAAAACCGTTTTCAGTAAATTTAGTAGGATTAGATTCATCCGCAG
>JAMOPB010000106.1 GCA_027064945.1 Candidatus Cloacimonadota bacterium | reverse complement strand
CATAATTCCACCCCAGGGATTCCAAAAGCTCTATCGCAAATTGTTCAATTTGGGATTCGTTAAGAGTGGGCATAGTTATTTTCCTTTATTTTAAAATATTTTAATCTTCTAAGATTAAATGCTTTTAATGTCCCTTCAAGAATATCCGAAGCATGCTTATTAATAACAGGATTTTCTATCGACCCGGATTTAAAACTAAATTGATTGCCATTCTTTTTGTCGATAGTTACATAAATTATTTGTTCTGCATCTCCCACAATAGCTAAATTAGGGTTATGAGTAACCATTATCAACTGTCTTCTCTGTTTTGCTAATCTAATAAACTTTGTTAAGATTTTATATATACTTTCATTATCTAAATTTTCCTCTGGTTGGTCTATAATAAGGGGGATATTGTCTCTGTCTAACATTAAATAAAATACAATCAAAAGTGCACCTTTTTCTCCAGGAGATAATTGCGATATGCTTTTTGAACCCAATTTAAGTTCATAAATAGGCTCAATATATTCCAATGAAAAAAGATAGTTATAAAAATCTTTTATTTCTTTAATCTGCTCAAAGATATATCTTCGTTTTTCTTCTTCAGATTTTTCTTTAAAAGATTCTCTATGATCAAATTCTAATAGATTTATAATATTTTCCAATAATTTTTGAATGTCTTCTTTTGAATTAACATCAATATTATTTAACATTTCTCTTAATATGGTTTCTCCTTCTTCTTTACCGTAGAAACTTCCTTTTAATTTTTGGTTTATAAATGAAAGAAATTTAGTAATAAATTCATTCTTTATATATAATGCAGATTCTATAGTTATCTCATAGTCTCCGAGAATTTCGCTGTGGCTTGATATTTTATCATCAACTGCCTTTTTGAATTGTTTATAAATTTCTACAAGTTCGTTTTTCTTTTCATAAATCTCTATTGCCTTAACTACTCGTTGTTTCCTCAACGAAGCCACTTTGTTATTCAATTCAAATTTAATAAAATTAATTTGCTTTTCCAACCATTTAATAGTACCCGCTTTATCTTCGTTTCCGAGTATTTCTTTTTCCGCTTTTTCCCATTTTTTTAAGTTTTCCAAATATTCCTGATATTTTCTTTCAGGTTCAGATAATTTCTTTTTGATTATTTTTATTCTTGAGTTAATCTTCTCTTTTTTTACAAATAAACTTTTTTCTCTTAGACTCCTTCTCTGCTTCTCCTCTTTTTTCTTTATTTCCTCATCTGTCAATAACAATTCCTGAATATCATTTATCTGATTTTTTCTTTCCTCGATTTTTTGCTCGAGTTCTTGGGTGTTAATTTCAAAGTTAATTATCGTATCAATATTTAAATTGAATTTTTCAAACTTTTCTACATTCTCTTGTTTAAATTTTTCAATTCGCTGTTTTTCTAATTTTAAACCTTTAATTAACTGTTCAAGTTCCTCCAGTTCCAATGTTAAATTATTAAGAATTTTTCTTTTTTCATTTATTTCTTCTTCAATCCCTTTGCTTTCTTCGTTTAACTTTTCTAATTTTTTAAAAAATTTTTTCTGCTCTTCTGACAACTCGCTATCTTTTTCAGGATTTTTTACTTCTTCTGGTTTATTTTTTCTATGTTCTTCCAATTCTTTCTTTTTTAATAATAATTTTTCTTCCAATTCTCTCCTATATGCAGGGTGTTGTTTCTTTTCTAACTCAATTATTTCTTCGTTTAATTTATCGATTTCGCCAAGAATAATTTTAATCTCTTTTTCTAAAGCATCCTGTTTAAATTTTATTAGTTCTTGAAATGAGCTTGTACCCAATTTTTGCTCATCAGGCAGATAACTAAAAACAATCTTTTTCAATGTTTGCGGAAATTCCCTTTCTTCTATTTCATTGGTTAAATTTTCAAAAAAACTCTGAGGTAGATATCTTACTCGTTCTGGTGAAGAAAAATCAGGTTTATCAGATAAGTTTTTATTAAAGATACTACCATCTTCCCATTCCAAAATGGCTTCAAAATTTTTAGCTAGTCCTCTTTCAAGGAATCTGCCTTTTTTAAGAAAAGAAAAATCTTTATATTGATGAGAATTCCCGCATAAACCTAAAATATCTACAACTGCGCTTTTCCCACTCCCTTTATTCCCAATTATGGCAACAAGCCCTGGATTAAAGGGGATTTCAATATTTTTAAACCAAACTCCTTGTTTTTCATTATATCCTGGAACTTGGTTAATTTTTAAACTCTTAATAAATTTTGTTTTATTTTCTTTAACTCTTTGTAACAATTCTGGTTCATCACCTATAAAAACCCTTTCTTTAGGTTCATAAATAATTTGTTTTAATCCTTCAAAAGTTGGGTCTGCTTTTATCCATATATACTTTTGTCCTAAATAATGTCTACCATCACCTGAATCTGCTATATTTATAGTTCTACAATCAGAAGCAATAATATAGGTCATTTTTCTTTTATAATTACTGTCTAATCCATTTATTACTTTATACATGAAAGTATTTTCAACATATTCAGATGGATTTTTAGAAATTTGTGCAATATTTATAAAATCTTTATGCCACTCTTGAACTCTTCTTGTCCCACATATAGTATCGGGATTTAATACACCGTTCTCTCTGTCAACATGAGCGAAGATAAAAATAGAATCGAGATTTGCGTCATCAATAATTGTTTTTATTTCATCAATGGATTTAGTACTTACGGGAATTCCTCCTGTAGATGGGATAAGGGCAGTTCCTGCGCTAAAACATTGATCAACTACACTTTTGATTTTAGATAGTTCTGTATCTTCAGGAAATATAACCAATATATGTATGCCACTTCCATCTCTTGCTGTAATTTCAAATCCAGGCAGTATAGTTATATCATTTTCTTGAGCTTTTTCTTGTATATAAGGTATTAAAGACTCATCAAGGTTATTACAAAAATTATGATCTACAATTGCCAATACCGAAATTTCTTGGTATTTGGCAAATCCAATAAACTTCTCAGCAAATTCTCTTTTCTCTTTTTCATTTGTTAAATTTGGTCTGTTAATCCATTCATAGTCAATTGGCGTATGGACATGCAAATCCCACTTACGCCATTCTGAGCCTCGAGGATAATTATTCATTTCTTTTCCTCCTCTTCAATATTTCACCCTCACCTCTCCGCTCATTAGTTTGGGAAGTAAGGTATCCCTCATCTTTTCTAATGTGCGGATTTGTCCAAGATTAAATA
>JAMOPB010000105.1 GCA_027064945.1 Candidatus Cloacimonadota bacterium | reverse complement strand
ATTAGTGAAGAATCCGCTTCAATGGTTAAACAAGAAAAAGTTGTGGAAATTGCCAAGAACCGCGTGGAAAATGATGGAATAATTTTTATTGATGAAATTGATAAAATTGCCGTTAATCATTCAAGATCTTCCGGTAGTGAAGTTTCACGTTCCGGAGTGCAACGAGATTTATTGCCAATAGTAGAAGGCTCAAATGTTCCTACAAAACATGGTGTTATTGATACTTCTCATATCTTATTTATTACAGCCGGTGCTTTTAATATGGCAAAACCATCTGATCTTATTCCTGAATTACAAGGGCGTTTTCCTATCAGAGTGGAATTACAAAGCTTAAGCGAAGAAGATTTAGAAAAGATCTTAATTTACCCGAAAAATTCTTTGTGTAAGCAATACGAAGCACTTTTTTCCGCTGAAGGCGTGAAGCTAAAATTTAATAAAGATGCTATAAAAGAGATAGCTAAATTTGCTGCTGAAGCTAATGAAAAAATGGAAGATATCGGAGCAAGAAGACTTCATACAATAATGAATAGTTTATTGGAAGAATACCTTTTTGATATGCCGGAGAAAAAAGGAAAAACAGTTACCATTACTCAAAAACGTGTTGTTTCAACATTAGGAAAAATTATCAGTAATGAAGATTTGAGCAAATATATTCTTTAAAATATGAAAATTGATGAATATAAATTCGGTGAAATGGTTATTGAAAGAATAAGTTATTTTTCCGATTTAATTATTTTTCCAAAAAGTGTGAAAAATGATTGGTGGAGAGAAGAAGGACATCTCGTGCAACCGAATAATTTAGCAGCGATTAATTTACGGAAGATTGATCTTCTGATTGTAGGAAAAGGATTGCCCGGTTTGATGAAAATTGCTAATTCAACAAAAAGAATTTTGCGAGAAAATAAAGTAGAGCTAATAGAAGCTTCCAGCAGAAAAGCTGTGGAGATTTACAATTCAATCGATGATAAAGAGCATGTTGTTGCTGTTTTTCATCTAACTTGTTAGGATGGAAATTATGAAGAAGAAATTTATTATAACGATAATTTTATTTATTACTTTGGGTTTATCTGCTCGAGTAATAGAAGTTAAGGTTCCCGCAATGCCAACAGATACTCTGAACGCGTATGCTAATTTCTCTGAAAAAGAAATTAATGAATCTTCCACTATTGTAAAAAGTAGGAATTTTCCTGATCTTTTTTGGACACTGAATGATAGTGGTGATAGCGCAAGAATATTCCCATTTAACGCTAATGGCGAAGCATATTATCCTGAATGGGATAATAGTAATTCAGAAATACGTATTCCTGATGCTGTGAATATAGATTGGGAATCTATGACTGCAGATGATAAAGGAAATCTTATCATCGGAGCTTGCGGTAATAATACAAATATTCGTCGAGATTTAGCACTTTATGTTGTGCCTGAACCTACTCCCACACAAGCAAATAAAACTCGTGTTTTAAAAACAATTTTCTTCAGATATCCGGATCAAGAAGCTTATCCGCCTGAAAAAAGAAATTTCGATTGCGAAGCTATTTTTTTTGCTAAAGGGAAATATTATCTCTTATCAAAGCATAGAAGCGATTCTCATACAAAATTGTATAGATTGGATAAAATGGAATCTAATGAAATTAATGAGCTTACTTTGATATCTGAATTTGATATTCAAGGTATGGTAACTGATGCTGATGCTTCAATTGATGGTAAAAGATTAGCAGTGCTTACTTATAACAATATTTGGCTTTTTGAAGCTGATACGCCGGAAGAATTTTTTACAGGGAAAATATCTTATAAGGAAATTTCGGCAAAACAATGTGAAGCTATCTGCTTTGATAATGATGATTTATTAATTACAAATGAACAAACAGAAATTTTTCGTTTACCGATTTCTGCTTTAACCAAAATTAAATAGGAGTTTTATGATGAAAACAAAATCAATTATTATTGCCATTTTAACAGCATTATTTGTAATTTTAGTAATGCAAAATTCAGGAGTTGTTTCTATAAAAGCCTACTTTTGGGAAATTGAAATGTCCGGAATAGTTCTATTTCCTACTATTCTAATCTTAGGAATAATCATTGGCTATTTTTGGGCAAAAATGAATGTTAAAAAGAAAAATAAGAAGATAGAGGAAACAAAATGAAAAAATTAATCGGTGCTTGTGGTTTGGTTTGTAATGATTGTTTAGCATTTAAAGCTACATTAACAAATAATGATCAATTGCGTGATACGACAGCACAATTTTGGTCAACCATTTATGGAACACCACATACAAAAGATGATATTAATTGCCAAGGTTGTATGGCAGAAGGTGCTAAATATGCACATTGTAACGAATGTGAATACAGGCTTTGCGCTATTGAAAGAGGTTTAAATAATTGTTCAGAATGCAAAGATTACCCATGTGAAAAATTATCTAGATTTCATGAAGATCTTCCTATGGCAAGATTAGTTTTAGATGAGGAAAGAGAGAAAAGAAAGGCATGAAAAATATTGAGCATTTCACAAAATCGGAAGAGCTATCAAACACAATTATTCATGGAATTGGTATAGCACTAGCTATTGCTGCTTTAGTGATCTTGGTTGTTCTTGCTTCCTTACGTGGTGATACTTGGCAGATAGTAAGTTTTTCTATTTACGGTGTAACATTGGTTATCTTATTTAGTGCTTCAACTCTTTTTCATGGCCTTCCTGAAGGCAAATTGAAAGATCTGTTTGAGATTTTCGATCATTCAGCTATTTTCCTATTAATTGCCGGTTCATATACTCCGCTAATGCTTGTGTCTGTAAAAGGTGCTTTGGGGTGGACATTGTTCGGTATTGTTTGGGGGATAGCTTGTTTTGGGATAGTGTTAAAAGCATTTTATGTTAAAAGATTTGTGATATTATCTACTTTGCTGTATCTGGCTATGAGCTGGATGATAGTGTTTGCACTTAAACCGCTGATTCATAATAGCTCTAAAATTTCAATGATATTTTTATTTATTGGTGGTGCTTTTTATACCTTTGGAACAATTTTTTATGTTTGGAGAAAATTAAAATATCATCATGCTATTTGGCATGTTTTTGTGTTAGCCGGTAGTGTGTGCCATTTTTTTACTATCCTATTTTTATTGGATTAGAACTCCACGAATATTTGAAGAAGAAGAAGAAGAAGTAAGAAGGGAAAAGTGAAAAGTGAAAGGTGACAATGTAGAACAAG
>JAMOPB010000104.1 GCA_027064945.1 Candidatus Cloacimonadota bacterium | reverse complement strand
GCTTACCTGATGATACCTCCGCATCTAACAGATATTGCTCGCATTAGACTAGAAACATTAATTGAATACGATACACTTGGCAGTGGTTATCAAATTGCAATGCGAGATATGGAATTGCGCGGTGCAGGTTCTCTTTTGGGAACCAAGCAAAGTGGAATAATTAACAGCGTTGGATTTAATTATTATAATCATCTATTAGAAAAAGCTGTTGAAAACTTCCAAAGTAATAATCCTATTTCAAATTGGGATGAAGAAGAAGAAAATGAAAAGTTGAAACATATTCGTATTGAGCAAGATCATTACATTCCTAATGACTATATCACAAACGAAAAAGAACGGCTAATTATTTATAAGAGAATGTTATCTTTTACAAAAGATGAAGAATTTTCCGAATTAGCTGATGAATTGCGCGATAGATTTGGAGAATTACCTAAACAGGTAAATAATTCTCTGCAATATTATCAACTTAAAATGCAAGCTGAAAAAGCTAATATGCGAAGTGTTCAATTACGTAAAAACTTGTTTATTATGGAATTTGATAATAAAAAATTACCTTCTCGACAAGTTATCGCTAACTTAATGAAGCAATTTGATTATCCTGTGAAATTTGACACAACCGGAGATCTGAAAATTTTCTTCACCTTGAATGCGAAAACTGATATTGAAATTCTGCAACAAGCTTTGGAAGTGATCAGATGGTTGAATGAGAATATTGAAAAACAAGCATACTAAAACAGAAAAAAATATAAAATCATAAAAATCTATAGACATAAAAAAATAGTTATAAATTTTTGAATTTGTCTGTGGGGCATTAGCTCAGTTGGGAGAGCACTACACTGGCAGTGTAGGGGTCAACGGTTCAAGTCCGTTATGCTCCACCATTTTTTTCTAAACAAAAACATCCTATTTCATAAAACATTTTAAATAATATTTCTTCAATAAAATACTTTTATTCTTCTTAATATTTTATATTTATCCTTCTAAGTAAAATAAGCATCAAGCTGAAGTAGAAACAATCCTAATGCGATTTAGATAAAACTTCTTTAAGAAAAATAGATCTATTTCTTCTTAAATTATCTTCACCACTTACGCTAATCTATTTTTCATCAAGTAAAATAATTTGACATCAAATCTCACAATAAGATGTTTGATAATCCAAATTAGAATGATGAGGAAAATATGAATAAGAAAAAGAAATTTGATTTTGGCCCGTATTTATATATCTTACCGGCCGCTGTTATTATCTTTGTATTCAGGTTGATTCCGATAATACTCTCTTTTATTGTCAGTTTTTTTGATTGGTCAGTAACCGGAGTAGGAGATTTTATCGGATTACAGAATTATCAAAAGATGCTAACTGATGCAGAGTTTTGGCAATCACTTGGAAACACCTTCTGGTTAGTTGTCTTTGTAGTGCCATCTAGTTTAATACTATCATTGCTTTTCGCTTCCCTACTCAATAACGTGGAAAAGCTAAAAGGATTCTTCCGTTCACTTTATTTTATTCCAACTGTTACGTCGTTGGTTGCGATATCTATTGTTTGGAAAATCATGTTCAATCAGCAAACCGGTTTGATAAATTACCTTTTGGGATTTATTGGAATAGAACCGCTTGGTTGGTTAGCCGAAAGTAGAGGAGTTTTCCAATTGATGTTTGCCAAAATAGGAGTAGATGTGCCCGCAATATTAGGTGGACCTTCATTAGCACTATTTTCCATTATTATCATGACTGTTTGGAAAGGCTTAGGATATAATACAATTATCTATTTAGCAGGTTTGCAAAACATTCCCAAAGTGTATTATGAAGCTGCTGATATCGACGGAGCAAGTAAATTCAAACAGTTCCTGAAAATCACTTGGCCACTCATCTCTCCCACAACATATTATGTTTTGATGATGACCACAATTACTACTTTCCAAGTCTTTAGTCAGATTTATCTAATGACCGGACCTCCAATTGGCGGACCTCTTGGAACTACTAAAGTGATAGTTTATTTCCTCTATGAAAAAGGTTTTGGAGAAGCCAATGATTTAAGTTATGCTAGTGCAATTGCCTTAGTTTTATTCTTTATCATTTTACTTCTGACCTTACTTCAGAAAAAATTAGAAAAGAAAGTTCATTATTAGAAAGGAATATAGAATATTATGAGAAAATTTTTAACTTACTTCGTACTAATTGTATGCGGACTTAGCATGGTTATTCCTTTTGCTTGGATGTTGTCAACTTCTGTAAAATCTCAATTGGAAATCAATAAGGGAAACATAGGATTTATTCCAACAGAATCATTTATGGGCTACAATGATGGAGAGAATATTTATAAAGTTAAAGTTGTAAAAACAGAAGGCGATTACAGCTATATTCACATCTTTGACGAAAATGGTAAGATAATTAAAGGTTACCAAGATCTTCATACTGCAAACGGACAATTAATCGATACTTATATGAAGGTTCCTTCAAAGGATATTACGGAAACTAAACGTGTTATTTTCCGCTTCAGAAACTTTATTGACGCTTGGAATAAAGTGCCTTTTGCTCGATATTTCCTTAATACAATTTTCGTTTCTGTTTTCAATGTTTTGGGTGTGATTATTACAGGAGCTCTTGCTGCTTATGCATTTGCCAGAATGGAGTTCACCGGAAAAGATTTCATCTTCTATCTTTTTATTAGCATGATGATGGTTCCGCAACCGGTTTATCTTATTCCGTCTTATATTCTTTTACACAAAATCGGTTGGTTAAATACGTATCAGGCATTGATTGTTCCTTGGATAGCCAATATCTTCACAATCTTCCTCTTAAGACAGCAATTCAAAACCATTCCGCAAGAATTATTTGATGCTGCTTCCATTGATGGATGCTCACGTTTTGGAATATTACGTAAAATTGTTTTACCTCTCTCCAGATCTGTAATTGCGACTTCTGCGATTTTTGGTTTTATTGGAAGTTGGAACAGTTTCATGTGGCCACTTGTAATGATCGATGATCCTAATTTACGAGTACTTCAGGTTGGTTTAAGTTATTTCAGCCAAGAAGCATCATCACAAACCACGCTACTTATGGCAGCTTCTACATTTAGTATTTTACCATTAGTAGTACTTTTCCTTTTCGCTCAGAAGCAGATTATTGCAAGTTTTGCTTCCAGTGGTTTGAAAGGATAATTTCAAATCATAAATAAATAATGTTAAGCAAAAGGCTCATCTTAATAGGATGA